>JACQDH010000153.1 GCA_016201215.1 Acidobacteriota bacterium
GATCTCCACGCCGTGGGTGCCCTTGGGCGGCTCGCGCATGGGGAACGGGTCGGTGGAAGTGGACGCCGGGGACTCGATGCCCGCGCTTTCCAGCAGCCCGCGGATCACCATTGCTTCGGTCCACGTGCCGGCCTGGTGCACGACCACCACGGGCTCGCGGGTGGGTTCTTCTTTCATCTCCACGGCTCTTCTCCCACTTGCTGCGTTCTGGTGCACCTTTTATAATACAGGTCATCGAGCCTCATGGACGTCGAAAATAAACGCACGCCCAGCAAAGAAGAGATTGACGAAGAATCAAGACGTGTGCGCCGCCTGCGCATCGTCGTGGGCCTGGCGCTGCAGGTGATCGCCCAAGGCGGAATGCCCATCGAAGAGGCGCACGACCTGGCTGCCGCCACGCGCCGCATGGCCCTGCAACTTTTTCCCGGCAAAGAAGACGTGTATGACCTGATTTATCGGCCGAAGTTCCAGCGGCTGATCAACGAGATCTATCGGGTGCAGTAAACTACCTGCGCCAGTACATCACCAGCGCGAGCAGCGCAACTCCCACGAGGAAGCCAAGCGCCGCCCGATACTCGCGGTTGCGGCGGTAGAGAGCCCAGGAAAACCGCGTGGCGTCGGCCTCGGCAGTCGCCGCGGGCCTCAGGCGCGGCCAGAAGCACGGCACGCGCGCGGCGTAGTCTTCAAATGCCCGGCCGAAGCGCCCGCGAAGCTCCTGCTCTTCGCGGCGCATCACCACGGGGTAAAACCCTGCAAAGTAGGCGGCCAGAATGGCCGCAGCGATCCACGAATGGCTGGCCACCAGGAATCCCGCGGCCAGCAACGCGCTGCCCAAGTAGAGCGGGTTGCGCGTGTAGGCATAGGGCCCGGAAGTCGCCACACGCTCGCCTTTGCGCAGATGCCCGGCTGCCGCGGCGCGAAGTGTCAGGCCGACGAAGGCGATGGCCGCGCCCATCGCGAGCCACCTCGGCGTCGGCCGCGCGAACCAGTAGCAAGCCAGCGCGACCGGATAGCCCAGCGGGACTCGCCAACGCACCCAGACATTGCCTGATGTTCTTTCTGCCGGGGTCATCGCGCCAGCCCCAGCCGGCGCTCGACGGCAGAGGTCACTTGCTCGACGATGATGGAGAGCATGGCCGGCGAATAGGCGTTACCCCGCTTGTAAGTGGTCTCCGCAGGGGACGCATTGCGCACCACGATATCGGCAGTGGGATAGGGGCCGTTCCGCTTTGGGTCCGTCGGCCCATAGAGGCCGATCACCGGCGTGCCCAGCGCCGCCGCCAGGTGCAGCGGGCCGGTGTCCCCGGCGACGACACATTTCGCGCGTTTGACCAGCGCCATCAGTTGCGGAAGATCCGTGGAAAGCACTACCGGCAGTGCCGGCGCCGCCGCACAGCAGACCGCGTCGGCCAGTTTCCTTTCGCCAGGCCCGTGGTTGACCACTGCGCGCCACCCATGGCGCCGCTCGAGCTCGCGGCAGAGTTCACCGTGGCGTTCGGGCGGCCAGCACTTCGAGCGCCAGCCGCCGCCCGGGCTGACCACGAAGAACTCCGCCAGTCCACTTGCGGCAAGGCGGCGATCGACTTCCACCTCGGCTTCTTCCGGAATGCGCAGCGGAAACCGGCAGGCACCTCGGCGCGCGCCACAGGCTTCCGCCAGCCCCAGGTTTTGCTCCACAATATGTGCGTCAGGCGACGACACCCGCTGCGTATAGAAAATTGTCGCGCCGCCTTCCCGCGCGGAGCCACTGTCGAAGCCAATGCGCCGCCCGGCGCCGGAAAGAAAAGCGAGGATGGCCGACTTGTAGAGTCCCTGAAAATCAATCGCGCAGGTATAGCGCGCGGCGCGCAACTGCCGAACGCGGCTCGCCACCGCTCTCCAGGAGCCGCGGTCGAGCGGAATCACTTCGTCGAGTTCCGGATTGGCTTCGAGAATGGTCGCCCACTTGCGTTCCACGATCCAGCCGAGGCGCGCACCGGGGTAAGCGTCCCGCAGCGCGGCGACCGCAGGCAACGTATGCACGATGTCGCCCAGCGAGCCCAACCGCACGACGAGGAATTGCTCGTCCCCTCTTTCAGGCATGGGAAGCTTCGCGGAGACGCGCAAGGAGATCTCGCGTGGAGTGCTGCTTGGCGTCGCCAACGATGGCGACGCGCACGCCCAGCCGCGCGGCCATCTCTCGCTCGGGCACGGTCTCGGCCGTGTAGTC
This sequence comes from Acidobacteriota bacterium, assembly GCA_016201215.1. GTDB lineage: Bacteria > Acidobacteriota > Terriglobia > Acidiferrales > UBA7541 > QHYU01. The sequence goes on from JACQDH010000153.1 coordinate 2,210, forward strand.
GGGGCCCTTGGCGTGGACGTCGGGCCGGAGTGCGGTGAGCAGGGCCTCAACGTTGGGCTCGTCGAAGATCACTACATAGTCCACCGCGCCCAGTGCCGCGACGAGCTGGCCGCGGGCTTCGGCCGGGAGAATCGGGCGGCCTTCTCCCTTGAGCGCGCGCTCGCTGGTGTCCGAATTGACGCCCACGACCAGCACGTCACCTTCGCGGCGCGCTCCCTCGAGATAGCGGATGTGGCCGACGTGAAGCAGATCGAAGCAACCGTTGGCAAGAACGATCTTCTGGTTGCGCCGCCGGTGCTCGGCAAGCCGCTGGCGCAGGTCCTCACGGGGGAGAATCTTCTCGCGCGTATTCATGCGCCCCTTCCCCTAACTCGGCCGGTTCGCGGGCGCGCTGGTAGCATCGCTGCGAATCGCGGCCAGCAGCTCCGGGCGCGTCACCGTCGCCGTGCCGCGCTTCATGACTACGATCCCACCGGCGTAGTTCGCCAGATGCGCGGCTTCGACAAACGTGGCTCCCGCCGCCAGCGCCAGCGTAAATACGGCAATCACTGTGTCGCCCGCACCGGTGACGTCCGCCACCTGATCGGTGCCGAAGATGGGAATGCAGTGCGGCTTGCGGCGCGGTTCGAAAACCACCATGCCGTCCTTGCCGCGCGTCACCACCAGCGCCCGGAGCTTCATCCGGCGCAGCGTGCGCCCGGCCAGCCGCTCGAGTGCCGCGGTATCGTGACCGATGCGAGCCCCGTGCAGTGCTTCGAGTTCCGGCTCGTTCGGCGTGGCCGCGGTGATGCCCGCGCCGCGAAAGTCGTGCAGCGCAAAGCGCGAATCCAGAGTAACGACTTTCGCGCGCAGCCCCCGCACCAGCTCCGGCGCGGCCACGCCGCAGCCGTAATCGGAAACCAGCAGTGCGCCGGCACGACGCACCCTCTCGCGAGCCTTGCGGGCCAGCGCGGAGCCCACGCCCGCGGGCAACGCGCTCCCGGGTTCGTGGTCCACGCGCAACACCTGTTGCCGTGCGCTGTGCGACCACCCGGCCAGATAGCGCGTCTTGGTCGGCGTCGTCCAGCCGGGAACACGCACGATTCCGGAGGTGTTCACGCGCTTGCGGCGGAAGTAGTCCACCAGCGCACGGCCCGCGGCGTCCTCGCCCACCGCTGTGACCGGCCATACGCGCGCGCCCAGTTCGACGAGGTTGTTCGCGGCGTTGGCACCGCCACCGGGCAAGAGCTGAGTCTCGCGGTGGCGCAGGATCAGCACCGGGGCCTCGCGCGAGACGCGTGAGATCTCTCCGAAGATAAATTCGTCCGCCACGAAATCGCCCAGCAGCGCGATGGTCTGCTTCGGAAACGCTTCGACCAGGTCCACCAGGCGGCCCAGATCCGCGCTCACCGGACCTCCTCGAGAATCATATCCACAGCCACGGATAAGTTCTCTGCCACGCCATGGGGTTGCCGGGGCCACTCGCTGCGTTGCAATTCGTACTCGCCGCGGCCGTAGCCGGTCAGGACGAGAATGCCGCGACCCCCGGCTTCGTGCGCCATCTCCAGGTCGGCGTAGCGGTCGCCCACCACGTAGGAGCCGGCAAGATCGAGTGCATGCTCGCGCGCAGCGCGCTCCAGCATTCCGGGGTGCGGTTTGCGACAGCCGCAGGCGTCCTCGGTTTTGTGCGGGCAAAAGTAGATGCCGTCCAGACGCGCGCCACCTGCGGCAAGCTCCGCAACGAGTTTTTCATGGACCAGGTGGACCAGCGATTCGGGAAAGATTCCGCGGGCCACGCCGGACTGGTTGGTCACGACCATCACCGGCAGCCCCGCGGCATTCAACCGCCGGATGGCCGGCGCGGCAAACGGATACATCCGGAAGCGGCTGATGTGGTTGAGATAGCCCATTTCTTCGCAGATGGTGCCGTCGCGGTCGAGAAAGACGGCGCGCCTCAGGGCGCCCGTGCTAGACACTGCGAGCGCTCCCTTGTTCGCGCACGGACAACCACGAATGCGCAGCTGCATAGACGGCGTCCACTTCGATGCGCGTCATACAGCGATGATCCACCGGACAACGGCGCAGAAAACAGGGACTGCACGAAACCAGGTGCCGCACCAGCGTGAAGCACGGCGTCACCGGGGCAGTGCCCGCTGGATCGGTGGGCCCAAAAATGCCGATCACGGGCAAGCCCACCGCGGCAGCCACGTGCATCGCGCCCGAGTCGTTGCCGATGAACAGATGGCAGGAAGCCAGCAGTGCGGGCAGGTCCCCAATGGAGGTTCCTCCCACGAGTGTGACGCAGCGGTGCCGCATGACGGCCGTAATCCTTCGCGCGACTTCGGCTTCTGCGGCCGTGCCGAAAAGTATCACATCGGCGTCAAAGTCAGCAATTACGCGGTCGGCCAGCGCCGCGTAGCGCTCCAGCGGCCAGCATTTCGCCGATCCATAGGCTGCGCCGGGCGCCAGCGCCATGCGCCGGGCGCCGCTGCGCGCGCCTGCGTGAAGGAGGGTTGTTTCTGCGCGCTCGCGCGAGGCCAAGTCCACGCGCAGCTCGATCTGGTCCACATTTCCTAGATGCTCGATCCACCCGGCGCGGCGGAGCAGTTCCAGATAGTAGTAGCTCTCGTGGGTGGGGATGTCGCCGCGGCGGGGCACGCGCACCGCGCGCGTCAGAAGAAATCCGCGGCCATCGCGGTTGTAACCGATGCGGACGGGGATGCGCGCGCGCGAAGCAATCCACGCAGCCTCGAAGGCATTTTGGAGGAGCAAGGCCACGTCAAACCCTTCGCGCCTCAGCTCGGAAACTAGGCGCGTCCGTCCCCACACGCCGCGGTGCCGACCCATGTGGTCGAAGACCAGCAGGCGGTCGGCATAGCCCTGGCCGCGATACAGGTCCGCCACCCATGCCCGCCCCAGAATCGCAATCTCCGCCTTCGGCCAGCGGCCGCGGATCGCCGCCAGCGCGGGAATGGACATCACTGCGTCGCCCACCCAGTTGGTTGCACGCACGAGAATCTTCATGTCCTCACCACAACCCGCTTGCGCTCGATGCCCTGGGTCACGGCCCGCCAGAACGCTTCGCCTTCCGGAAGATGGAGTGTGATGCGGCAAGAGAAAACGGGGTGCGAACTGAACTCGATGCCACCAAGATTGCAGATGTCCTTCTCCGTGCAGAGAAGCGCTTGCGCTCCGGCAGCCTGTGCGCGCCGGGCGAGTTCGTCGGCATCCGTCTGGGAATACCGGTGGTGATCGCGAAAGCTGGCCCTGCCGGCGACTTCGATTCCCCAGCGGCGCAGGTCTTCGAAGAAGGCAGAGGAATTGCCGATGGCGCAGAAGGCGAAAACCTTCCTTCCGCGGACATCCAGAAAAGCTTCTCCTCCCTGGTCCGCCACTCTCGCCGTGACGCCGATGAGTTGCGTTTGCGCATAGAAGATCGGCGCCTGCGAGTGGCGTCGAACCACCGTTTCGATCGCCGGGGCGTGCTCACTGCGCGTGATGACGATAATGTCCGCGCGCACGAGGGCTGACTTTGGTTCGCGCAGCCGCCCGGCAGGAAGCAAGTGGCCGCCACCGAAGGGATCGCTCGCGTCAATCAGGACAATGTTCACGTCGCGTGCCAGGCGCAGGTGCTGGAAGCCGTCGTCCAGCACGAACCACTCGACCCCGTGCCGCTCGAGCATCCGGCCCTTCGCCAGGCGATCCGCGCCGATGCCGAATTGCGCTTCCTTGCCGAGCCGCGCGCGCAGCAGTGCTACCTCGTCACTCAGGAGAACACCCTGCCGGTCCGAGCGGCCCAGGCCGCGATATCCACGGGTGAGGATGCCTACGCGCTTCCCCTCGCTGATGAGGCGCTGTGCGATCCACATCACCATGGGTGTCTTTCCCGTGCCCCCAACCGTCAGGTTGCCCACGCTGACGACCACGCCGTTCGAGCGGCGTTGCTTGAAAATGCCCCAACGGTAGGACCGCGCGCGCAGGCGTACGCCCGCCTGGTAGACCAGCGACACCGGCCAGAGTAGCCAGCTCAGCACGAGAGGCAGCTTCACGCGGGGCTCCGCGGGCCGGCCAGAAGGGCGGCGATGCTCTCCATCGAGCGCGCGGTAGCCCCGCGGTTGCGCTCGACCAGTTCCCGGGCGATGGCGCCCATGCGCTGCTGTCGGGCCTCGTCCTGCACCAGTTCGATCCAGGCCACGCCGAGGTCTTCCGCGCTGTGCACTTCCAGACCCGCCTCGGCTTCGAGGAAGAGCTGGGCCATTTCCCGAAAATTCTCCATCGCAGGCCCAAACAACGGAGGCTTACCGAATGCGGCCGGCTCAAGAATATTGTGCCCGCCCGCGGGCACCAGCGACCCGCCGATAAACACGGCGTCGGCCAAGCGGTAGAGACCGGCGAGCTCGCCGACGCTGTCGAGCAAGAGCACGCTGGTCGCGTCGTCCAGCACCGCGCCTGGGCCGCCAGGGAGCGCGAGCTGGCTGCGGCGCACAAATCTTCGTTGCGACTCCTCGATAAGGTTCGCAGTGGGGTCAAACCGCTCCGGCTTGCGCGGGGCCAGTACCAGCAGGGCGCGGCGGAATTGCCCCTGGACGATGCCGAAAGCGATGAGCACGAGATGCTCCTCGCCCTCGGTGACGCTGCCGGCCATGATCACCGGGCGGCGGTCGTGCTCGCGCACCTCCGCTTCGAGCCAGCTCACCACCGGCGCCGGGTTCGCGGGTGCAAGGTCGTACTTCAGGTTGCCGGCCACCACCACACGCTCCGCGGGCGCACCCAGCACGAGCAGCCGCTCGGCGTCATCCTTCGATTGCATCAGGAACAAGGCCGGACTGGAAAGCACGCGGCGGAGAAAGCCGCGCAGGAAAAGACCCAAGACCCGAAGAGCGCGCCGGTAGCGCCGGAACGATCGCGCGGAGATGCGCCCATTGACGAAGACCACCGGGACGCCAGCGCGCTGCGCTTCGCGCAGGAAATTCGGCCAGATCTCGGTCTCCAAAATCACCACTAGCGCCGGGCGCACCGCCCGCAGAGCGCGCCGCACGGGCCGCGCCCAGTCCAGCGGGAAATAGAACACCGCGTCGGCGAAGTCCATCCGCTCGCGCGCCAGGCGCTGGCCGGTGGCCGTGGTCGTCGAGACCACCAGTCGGCGCTCGGGGTAGCACTGCTTCAACCGGCTCCCCAGTGGCAGCGCTGCCAGCGCTTCGCCCACCGACACCGCATGAATCCAAATCGCGCCGGGCGCGCTCGGGTTGCTCGCGTACACGGCGTGGGGCACCCGGCCGAGCCGCTCGCCGATGTTGTCCAGATACTTGCCGCGGCGCAGCCCCTGGACAACAAAGTACGGCAGCAGGAGGAGCACCCCTGCCAGGGTCAACAGGCTGTACAGGAAATACATGCAGATCGCGGCGGCGCCGCAACCCCTCCCTGCCCGACGTTCCCCCACGATGCGAGGCACGCCGCGGGCAAACCCGGTATTATAGTGGCTTCCGGCGCCCGGCGGCACCGGGCAACTTCCAGGGCGACCGGGCATCCTACTCTACTCGGAGCCTTATGCTGAAACCCCTGGCCATCGCAGTTTTCCTCGGGCTTGCCGGGGCGGGCCCCGCCTGCGCGCAGGTGGACCCGGCCTCTCTGCCTGCCCGGGACGCGCACGAAGGGCTCTTGATTGCCGCCGACCCTTTCCTGGACGCCGCGCGCCACAAAGAGCGCTTCGGCAAGAAAAACCCCTACGACGCGGGCATCGCTGCCATCGAGGTGTACTTCCGCAACGACACGGACAAGCCCATCCGCCTGGAACTGGAAGCCATCCGGCTGCTGCTCACTCCGCCCGACGTCAAGCGCCAGCGCTTCGGGGCGCTCGCCGCTGAAGATGTCGCCGACCGTATCCTGTACAAAGGCGGCCCCAATCCCACCACCTCGCGAGTCCCCATCCCCGTGCCGGGGCGCGGTCCGAAGCCCGGCCGCGCCAAAGAGTGGACCGAACTGGTGGCCACGCTGCGCGCGACGGCTTTCGAGACCGATTTGCTGCCGCCGCATGCCACCGTGCACGGCGTGTTCTTCTTCGATGTAAATCACCGCTTCGATTGGCTGCCGTACGCGAAGTTTTACGTACCCGACCTCAAATTCATGGACACCAACAAGCCGTTGCTCTTCTTTGAAGTGGATCTGGGCGCCGCGCGCCCACGCTGAAAACACGCTCGTCATCTCCGGTTTGCCGAACGCCGCAGCCTCAGCTAGAATTGTTCTTGCTCACGGGCCTCCGCTCCTCATGAACCTTCTCGACGACCTCAACCCTCAGCAGCGCGAAGCCGTTCTGGCGACCGAAGGACCTGTGCTCGTGCTGGCCGGCGCGGGGACCGGCAAGACCCGCGTCATCACCTACCGCATCGCCCACCTGATCGAGCAGGGCGTTCCCGGCGCTTCGATCCTCGCGGTCACCTTCACCAACAAAGCTGCCGACCAGATGAAGGAGCGCGTGGCGGCGCTGCTGGCGCGTACCGGCCGCGATCCGGGCGAGCCGTGGATCTCCACCTTTCATTCTTTTTGCGCGCGCCTGCTGCGCCGCGAGGCGCAGCGGCTCGGCCTGCCGCGCGACTTCGCCATTTACGACGAAGACGATCAGCTCGCCGCGCTCAAGCTGGCGCTGGACAAACTGGGTTCCGAGGAAACCGGCAACGCGGTTCGCGGCTTGCTGGAACGCATCAGCTTCGCCAAGAACCACGGCCAGACTCCTGAGCTGCTTGCCGCCGAGGCCGAGGATGAAAACAGCCAGAGGGTCGCGAAGGTCTTTGCGGCCTACGAAGAGGTTCTGCGCATGGCCGGCGCGCTCGACTTCGATGACCTGCTCCTGCGCGCCGTGGAAGTCCTGCGCCGCTTCGACGACGCTCGCGCGAGCTGGGCCCACGGCTTCCGCCACATCCTGGTGGACGAATACCAGGACGCCAATCGCGTGCAGTACGACCTGCTTGGCCTGCTCGCCTGCGAGCACCACAACCTCTTCGTCGTGGGCGACGAGGACCAGTCCATCTATGGCTGGCGTGGCGCTGACGTTGCCCACATCCTGCGCTTCGCCGAGGATTTCCCCGGCGCGCAGGTGATCCGCCTGGAACGGAATTACCGCTCGACTCAGAAAATCCTGGACGCCGCCGGCGGCGTTGTGCAAAAGAACGTCCGTCGGCTGGGCAAGACACTCACCGCCACTCGCGGCGAAGGGAGCAATCTAACATTCTACGAAGCCCGCGACGCCGCGAGCGAGGCCGAGTACGTCGCCGGCCAACTCTTCTCCTTGCAGCGCCGCGACTCCTCGGCGCGCCTCGCCGTGCTCTACCGCACAAATTTCCAATCGCGCGCCCTGGAAGAGGCGCTGCGGCGCCTGAGCCTGCGCTACCGCGTGCTGGGCGGCTTCAGCTTCTACCAGCGGGCAGAGGTCAAGGACGCGCTGGCCTACGCGCGCCTAGCCATCCACCCGCACGACGACGTGGCCCTGCTGCGCGTGCTGAATACCCCGCCCCGCGGCATCGGAAAAACCACGGTCGAGACTCTACGCGCTCTGGCCAGGCAGCGCGGCGGCTCGCTCTGGTCGGCGATCGGCGCGATGCTCGATTCGCCTGCGCCTGGACGCGCGACGGCCCCGCTCAGGAGTTTCCGCGAGCTGATCGAAAGCCTGCGAGCGGACGTGGCCGAGTTGCCCCCGGCTGGCTTCCTCAAGATCGTGCTCGAGCGCTCCGGTTATCTTGACATGCTCGCCCAGCGCGACACCGCCGAGGATCTCGCGCGCGCCGAAAACCTCAAGGAGCTGGTCAACGCCCTGGCCGAAGGCGCCGAACGCGGCGAGACGCTGACCGATTTCCTCGACCGGGCGGCGCTGGTGAGCGACGCCGACAGCTACGACGAGCGCGCTCCGATCACCCTGCTGACGCTGCACAGCGCCAAGGGGCTGGAGTTCGACCACGTATTTCTGGTGGGCCTCGAAGAGGGCGTCTTCCCCCACAGCCGCTCCCTCCACCGCGAGCAAGACCTCGAGGAGGAGCGGCGGCTCTGCTACGTGGGCATGACGCGCGCCAAAGATTCGCTCACGCTCACACGCGCGGTTTACCGCCGTTTCTACGGCGACGAGCGTCTGCAAGGGTCGAAACCCTCGCGTTTCCTCAGCGAGATTCCCGGCGAGCTGGTGGACACTGCGGTAGGCTCGCTGGCCGAGGTTGGCGCGACCCGCCGCTATGAACCGGATCCGGAGTACTCCCTCTCCCCCGAGGAATTCGCGCGACGCATCCGTCGCTCCTCTTCTCCGCCGCCGCAGCGGCCTCGCACGTCCCCGGGCGGCGCGGCGGCCCGCCCGCGCAAGGGCGACACGAACCCGCTCATCGGCGTGCGCGTGCGTCACCCCACCTACGGCCTGGGAACGATTATCGGCGTCGAGGGCGAAGGCGACGACCGCAAGCTGACCGTCAGCTTCAGCGACTACGGCACCAAGATGCTGCTGGAGCGCTACGCCAATCTGGAACGCGCGTGACACACCTCTGGCGCAACACGTGCCCCGGAGCAGGTTGCGCGGCAGCACCGCTCAGGGTAGAGTTTCCCAGCTTTTCGGGTGGGTGGTGAAGGGTGGGCTCGCAGCTCTTCCGCGTCAAGAGCATTGACAAGCTGATTGCCGAGGCCGACGCTCCCGAGCGCCGACTGAAGAAAACTCTGGGCGTGCTGAGCCTGACGGCGCTGGGCATCGGCGCGATCATCGGCACGGGAATCTTCGTGTTCACCGGCACCGCGGCCGCGGGCGAAATGGTGAAGTACCCCTCGCTGCTGAAAGCGCCCCTGCTCGACGTCCTGCTGCACGGCAACCAGGCGCTGACCACCGGCCGTCCCGGGGCCGGCCCGGCCATCGCGCTTTCCTTTTTCCTGGTCGCGGTGGTCTGCGGATTCGCCGGGCTGTGTTACGCGGAGCTGGCCTCCATGATTCCGATTGCCGGCAGCGCTTACACTTACACCTACGCCACGCTCGGCGAACTCGTGGCGTGGGTGATCGGCTGGGACCTCGTGCTCGAGTACGGTGTCTCCAATATGGGCGTGGCCGTCGGCTTCTCCGAACACGTCAACAGGCTGCTGCAAGGCTTCGGGCTCCATCTACCCGCGTCGCTCTCCGCGCCGGCCTACAGCCCCGCGGCCGGCTGGGCCTGGCACTTCAACGTGCCTGGCTTCACGATTGTGATGCTGCTGACCGTGCTGCTGGTCATCGGCATCCGCGAATCGGCCGAGGCCAACAGCTTGATGGTGGCCATCAAGTTGATTGCCATCCTCGTGTTTGTCTTCGCCGCAGCGAAATACGTGGAAGCGAAGAACTGGCACCCCTTCATGCCCAACCACTGGCAAGGTGTGCTGACCGGCGGCGCCATCGTCTTCTTCACCTACATCGGTTTCGATTCGGTCTCCACCGCCGCCGAGGAGTGCAAGAACCCCAGACGCGACCTCCCGCTCGGCATCCTGTTTTCTCTCGCCGTGTGCTCCCTGTTCTATGTCTCCGTGGCGGTGGTTCTGACCGGCATTCAGAACTGGAAAACGCTCTCCAACGCCGCGCCGGTGATTAACGCCCTGCACGCCATCAAGCTCTATCAGGTGGAGCGCTGGGTGACCATCGGCGCCCTGACCGGCATGATCTCCTCCTTGCTCGTCTTCCAACTCGGCCAGGCGCGGGTGTGGTTCGCGATGTCGCGCGACGGCCTGCTGCCCAAAGCCTTCTCCCGCGTGCACCAGAAATTCCGTACGCCGCACGTGGCCACCTGGGTGGCCGGGGTTTTCGTCGCCATTCCCTCGGGCGTTTTCGATATCGACACCTTCGCGGACCTGGCCAACATCGGCACGCTCTTCGCCTTTGTGCTGGTCTCGCTGGCGGTGCTCATCCTGCGCCGCACGCAGCCCGACCGGCCGCGGGCGTTTCGTGTGCCCATGGTTTGGCTCGTGGCGCCGCTTTCGGTTTTTTTCTGTTTTATACTGATGGCCGGGCTACCGGTGGAGAATTGGATTCGATTCGTCGTGTGGTTGGCCATTGGACTGGTGATCTACTTCCTGTACAGCCGCAAGCGCAGCGCACTGGCTTCGCCGGACAACCCGGAGGGGGCCTGATGGCGCGCCGCGCTCGATACACGGCGATCGTCCTCGCCGCCGCGTGCCTGCTCATGCCCGCGCGCGCCCTGGCCTGGGGAGCCAACGGTCACCGCTTGATTGCCAACAAAGCCGTGGAGACTCTTCCGCCGGACCTGCGGCCGTTCTTTGAGGCCAACCGCAACTACGTCGTGCAGCATTCCACCGACCCGATGGATTCGCTGGCCAAGAACCCCGCGGCCGAGCGCCGCTACCACATCATCCTGCTCGATCGCTACGGCAAGTTCCCCTTCGAAGCCCTGCCGCGCAGCTACCGCGCGGCCGTAACCAAGTTTGGCAAGACCAAGCTCGATGCCCACGGCCTGCTGCCCTGGCAGATCGGCGTATACAGCGAAAGACTCACCAACGCCTTCCGCGCGCGCAACTGGGAGGAAGTCCGCGTGGCGGCCGCCCTGATCGCACATTACGTTGCCGAGGCCCACGACCCGTTCAACACCACGGAAAATTTCGACGGCAAACTTTCCGGCCAGCTCGGCGTCAACCAGCGCTTTGGCTCGAGCCTGGTGGATCGCTTCTCGCTTTTCTTTCCCGTGCATCCGAACGACGCCGCTGACATCCACGATCCCACCGACCATGCCTTTGAAGCCTGCTTGAGCTCCCACGCCTGGCTGGAGAATATCCTGCTGGCCGACCGGCGCGCCCGCAAGGGCCTGACCGACTACACCGATGAATACTTCGACCGCTTCTACAACCAGGCGGGCGCCATCGTGATCCGGCAACTTTCCGATGCCGCGACTGACGTGGGCTCCTACTGGCTGACCGCCTGGAAAAACGCGGGCCAGCCGCCCCTGCCGCCACGCTAGGCCGCGCCTGCCGTGAATTTACCAGACCTCATGGCGCGGATCGCCGCGATCCCCAAGGCGGAACTGCATCTGCATCTCGAAGGATCCATCGAGCCCGCTACGCTCGTCGAGCTGGCGGCACGCCACAGCGTGGCCCTGTCGCCGGAAGCAGCCGCGGCCCGCTATGTCTATGAAGACTTCGCGGGCTTCCTCGAAGCTTTCAAGTGGGTCACGTCGTTTCTCCGCACGCCGGAAGACTACGCGCTTATCACCGAGCGCTTGGCCCACCAGCTCCTCGCGCAAAATGTCGTTTATGCCGAAGTGACCATCTCGATTGGCGTGATGCTCCGCCGCAAGCAGGACGCCCTGGCCAATTTCCTGGCCATTGCCGAAGCCGGCAGGCGCGTGCAAGAGAAAGGACTGCAACTGCGGTGGATTTTTGATGCCGCCCGCCAGTTCGGCCCCGCGGCGGCGATGGCGGTAGCTCGTATGGCGGCCGGCTTGAAATCCGAAGGCGTGGTCGCCTTTGGCATGGGGGGCGACGAGCTCGCGCTCCCCGCGGCCGACTTCCGCGGGGTCTATGACTACGCCGCCAGCCAGGGCTTGCACCGCGTCGTACACGCGGGAGAAATCGGCGGCCCCAAATCGGTGCGCGACGCCGTCGAGTGGCTCGGCGCCGAGCGCATTGGCCACGGCATCGCCGTCATGCACGACCCTGCGGCGATGGACCTGCTCGCCGATCGCCGCATTCCCCTGGAACTCTGCCCCACCAGCAACATCTGTACGGGCGCCCTGGCGCGGCAGTTAGGCCGCGCCAAAGCGAGGATCGAAGATCATCCCATGAGAGATTTCTTCGCCCACGGATTGGGCGTCACGCTCTCTACCGACGATCCCGCGATGTTCCACACCACGCTCGTCGGCGAATACAGTCTCGGCCCGCGCCTCGGTTTGAACCCTGCCCAGATGATGCGCATCGCGGAGATGAGCTTCGAGTTCGCCTTCCTGCCTGTGGGCGAGAAGCGGTCACTGCTCGATACGTTTCGCGGCAGGATTAACTCCCTCGGACTGGTATAATGGCGGCCATGAAAGCTCACGTTTGGGTCATGCCGAAGCAGACCGTGCTCGACCCGCAGGGGCAAACCATCCAGCACGCGCTGGCCTCGCTCGGCTTCTCGGCCGTCCGCGACGTTCGCCATGGCAAGTTCTTCGTCCTCGAGCTCAATGGCCTCAGCCGCGAGGACGCGCAGAAACTGGTCGAGCGCATCGCCAAAGATGTTCTCGCCAACCCGGTCATCGAGGACTTCCGCTTCGAAATTCTCGACTGACCGCCCCCGCCGCCGATTTCGGCCCTCACTTGCTGCGCTTCTCCACCCGTCGAGTGCGACCCCCTAGCAGATTGCTGTAAAACTCAGAGACCCGTCATTCCGAAGCGCCGAAGGCGCTGAGGAATCCCTCTTTCTCTTTGGTTTCCATGGAAGAGAGATGCTTCGCTTCGTTCAGAATGACAAACCTGGGCATTATTTCAGCAGCCCTCTAGCAGCTTGTTGAAGAATTCGAGTTGACGGTGGTATCTACCTTTGTTTTCGCCTCGAATCGGGTTAGCGTGACGGTTTGGGGCCGACCAGAGCGGGTTGTGCGGGTAGCCGGTGTGTCCTCGCGGCGTTGCGGTGA
>JACQDH010000166.1 GCA_016201215.1 Acidobacteriota bacterium
ATCTGCAGGTTCTCGAACAGAACATCCGCCTGGCCCTGCGCCGCCTCCGAAGACGCCCTCAGGTGATCCGTTCCTTCTTTCAACGCTGCCCTCTCTCTTTTTGACTGCCTGTCAATCTATTTATGCAGAAGTCTTTAGGAGGCGAGTTTGAGTGCTCTTTCAACCGCCTTCGGCAATTCGATGGCGACGAAGAAGTCCTTCGGATACAAGTAGTCTTCCCCCGACTCATCAATCACGCGCAAGCAGTCATGGGCAGCGGCACGGCGATCAGGCAGGGAACAATAGATCTTGCGAAGTTGCAACGAGGCTTCATAGCCTGCGTTCTGCACGCAAATGACGAACCGAGGTTTGCATTCCGAGGAGCCATGCCCTTAGTCGAGGAGCCGCTTGATCTTGAGCTCTTTTTTGCCGATACCGTGTGCTTCAGACCAGTGAAGTTCAGCTTTCACTATACTACCATCTGCGAGCCGCACGGTTGCAAAGCCTTTCAGTTTTCGCCACCGTCCGGGTCCGTAGATCTTTCGCAACCGCGCAAACTCACGAATCCCGCGCCCCACAGCGACAATTTCTCTGTTCGCGATCTCTCCTGTGACTTGGATCTTCATGACAACCTCCATAGCAAGTGCAACTTCCTCGCTGCTACCTCAACGCGAACCTTGAGCTCAGCGACGTCGCCAAGGTAAACATTGCCGCCGCGCCGGAGCGAGAGGTGCCTCAGGTTGTCCTCCCAAACTTGGCGATGAAGCGGGCGAGCCATTGGATCACGAACAGGCCGTAAGCCCCGAGCAGAATCCACAGCGCAGGGGAGGAAATACGGTGATGTGGCGCTAGGTTGGCGCGGATCGCGAACTCAATCGCGGTCATGAGAAGGGCCAGTGTGGCCGTAGCAAACCACATCGTCTGCCCGCCGATGTACGCGACGGTCTCTTCTTTTCTTTCTGGCGCGAGCCAGTAATCTTTGTTGGGGAGATTGATCAGAGAAAGAGGCGCCCAAGCAACCAGCTTGGCAATCGCTAGATAAAGAAACGCCGTCAAGGCGATACCGCCCCAGTAGAAGCCGAAGAAAACATCCTTCGCCTGCCAGCCGTTTAGCTCTCCGCGGCCGTCGAAATGTGAGGCCACGGTCGCCGGCAGCAGCCGGTAGTAGTGAAGACTCTGAATCGCTGCGAGCAGCACGAGGAGCAGGTAGAGCTGCCTTGGAAATCTGTTCGCCGGATCCATTCTTTAGGAATTTGAGGGCGAGGATGCCTCGATCGCGTCAGCGTACAGTTGCAAGCATTCGTGGCAAAGGCAATTCCGGTACCGTGCGCGAAGGTTCGCGCGTGCCGCATCGCTCAGTTTGACCTCCGAGCACCAGCAACCGCGCAGCGAGAATCCGCACGTGAAAGGCTTGCCGCAGGATTCGCATCGTGACGTTTGACCCGCCTCCGCGGATACACGCTCCGGTTCGCTTTTTTTCTTTCTCATCGAGGTGTTTGCCAACTTTTCGGTTCTGCTCCCACGCGCCGCTCCCGGCGCGCGGCCAGTGTCGGCCTACTTCGGCGCGCCGGGCAGGTGCACTGAAGTGGCGTACTGGTAGACGAGTTGCGCGCCGCGGTCGGCGCCCACAGTCAGCAGGACGGCTAGAATGACCAGCCCGGCCAGGAAAAGCTTCTGCACACCGGGCGTGAAGCGTTTGCGCAGAAAAAAGACGAACATGCACAGGCCCACGGCCGCGCTGGTGGTGACGTACATCAGTTTCTCGTGTAGCTCGAACACATCGTGCGCCGGGCCCATCTCCATCACCGACGACTCGGCCAGCAGGCCCGTGCCCACCGCGGCAAACGCAAGCAGCGTGCCCAGGTAGAGCAGGCGCGCGGCTGTCTTGTGCCAGTCCTCGCTCGAACGCGCCACCGCCAGCGCCTCGAAGAGCAGCGCACCCACCCAGAACGCGATCGGGAAGTGCACGAACAGCGGGTGGTAGTTCAGCATTCCTTTTAGTCCGGGAAGAATCGAAAGCATTTCTGCCTCCTGCGCACGTCACCGCCTGCACGGACCCAAGGTTCGTGTAGCGGCGAGCTTCAGCTCGCCACTGTAGCGGCGGGCTCTTGCGTTCTTTGCGTCCCGGTGCCAGTCGGGAGCCCGCCATCCATGCTGCTGCTGTCCCGGCGGCGAAGTTCAAACGCGTAACAGCCGGATCTTGGGGCCCAATCTTGTCCGCCACATTTTGGGCCATCCGGTCCCGGGAGTAAACGGCAAGATGCGCGGAGCTCACGCAGCCTCAGACGAGGCCGCGCGCGTCAGGGCGCGTGCGCGGATTGCGGCCGCAACCGCGCCGGCGTAGAGCAGGCCCAGCACGAAGAACGCGAACGGGAGGTTGATGTGTTGTCCCAGCCAGCCCAGCGAAAAACTCATGGTCACCTGCAGCAGTGTGGAGATGACCGAAAACGCCGACTGCGTGCGTCCCATCAGCCGGCGCGGCACGATGGTCATGATCGAAGATTGTGTCAGCACGCCGCCCAGCGCGCGGCAGGCCCCGAACAGCGCCTGCATCGCCACCGCGGCCCACAGGACAAGCACGTAGGGCAACAGCGCGTGACCCACGGCAAGAATCGTGAGCGCCGTGATGAGCACCCTCAGCGGGCGGCGCCGCGCCAGCTCGCCCGCGGCCAAGCCTCCGGCGATGGCGCCCACCGCCCAGCCGGCTACGATGTAGCCGTAGCCGCGCGCGCCGGCGTGCACGATGTCGCGCGCCAGCGCCACCACCAGCACGTTGGCGCTGATCACTCCGGCCATCATGCATGCAAACGTCAGCCCAATGGCCAGCACGCGCGGCTGCGTACGCAGGTAACGCAACCCTTCTCTCATGTCGGCGAGCAGGCCCACGGCCAGGCCCGGCTCGACGACCGGCTCGAGCAGGGCCGGCTCGGTCATTTCCGGCGGGGCCTCGATCGTCGGCGAGACCACTGCCGGCGGGGGGAAACTCTGGTGCGGCGGGAAGTAGCCGCGGCGCAGGCGCATCAGGCAGAGCGCCGAGATCGCGTACGTCGCGCCGTCGATTCCCAGGATGCCCGCCAGACCGGCGCGCTCGTACACAAACCCGACCAGCGCCCCAGCGGTCATCATCCCGCCCTGCACCGCGATCAGCACGGCGGCGTTGGCGCCCATCAGTTGCCCCTGCGGCACCACCTCCTGCACCAGCGAGTTGGTCGTGGACCAGTAGATCGAGAAGCCCACGCCCAGCAGCAGCACCATCAGGAACACCTGCCAGAGTTGGATGTGACCGAAGTAGGCGAGCGCCGCCGTGGCCAGCACAATCGCCGCACGCCCCAGGTCGAGCGCCATGCCCAGCCAGCGACGGTCCACGCGGTCAATCAGCACGCCGCCGAACGGCGGCACCACCAGGCCGGGCAGCGTCACCAGGATCGCCACCAGGCTGACTTTGACGGTGGAGTTGGTTGCGCCCAACACGTACCAGGTCACTCCCGCGAAATTCATCCCCGTGCCGAACAGGGAGATGAACATCCCGGCGAAGTAGTAGCGGAAGCCCGGCAGCGCGAACAGGGCTTTCCAGTCCAAGCGGGGATGCGAAGAAAAGTCCATATGTGGCGCGCCCTGCGGCAAGCCCAGGGCGATGGCCAATGTACTCGGCGCGACTCTCGTGAGGAATCGGCCCGAGTTGCTGCGGCATTGTAACGGGTTGCCGCGAAGTTTGTGTAGAGCGAGTTTTTCGCGCGCTCCGATTCTCGTAGAGGTGGGCGATCTCCCCGAAGAACGTCGGAGTGTGACGTCCCTCAAACTCGTCATTCCGGTCTCCCGCCGCTGAACCCTTCGGTGTCTCCGCGGTGATTTCAATGCAAACCTGCGTGGCGGCAGGCTGGACTTGTCCCGAGCCCCGACTTCGTCGGGGTAAACTCCTCGAGGGAGCCCGACACCGCGGTTGGCCGCGGTTGTCATTCCGAGCCCTTCGCGGAGCTTGTCCTGAGCGCGAGCGAAGGGCTCAGGGTAAACTCCGCGAGGAACCCCTCCTCACAGATAGTTCACCTCGTCGAGCAGGGCAGCCTCATCTTTTTGTTCGCCGCTCTGAGTTTCGAGTTTCGCTTTTCGACTTTCGCTTCTATGATTCCTGCATGGCGCCGCTGCTCGACGTATGCCAGCTGACCGTGGAGCTGCCTACCCCGTCGGGCTGGGTGCGTCCCGTCAACGACGTCTCCTTCCAGTTGGCGCCGGGCGAAACGCTTGGCCTGGTGGGCGAATCGGGCTGCGGCAAGACCATGTTGTCGCTGGCGCTGATGGGGTTGCTGCCGCCGGGCGCGCGCCGCGCGGGCGAGGCCTGGCTGGCCGCGCGCAACGCCGGCGGCGCGGGGCGCCTGAATGTTGTCGCGCTCGGCGACCGTGAACTGGTTGCGCTGCGCGGCCGCGAGATCGGGATGGTTTTCCAGGAACCGATGACCGCGCTCAACCCGGTCCTGCGCATCGGCGTCCAAGTCGAAGAGGCCATCCGCGCGCATTTGCCGCACTCGGGTCGCGGCGGGTCGGCGCCCGGGCCCGGTGAGATCGGGCGCCGCGCGCTCCAGGCTCTCGAGCGCGCCGCAGTGCCCGAACCGCAGCTCCGCGCCCGGCAATTTCCCCACCAGCTCTCCGGCGGCCTGCGCCAGCGGGCCATGATTGCCATGGCGCTGGCCGCAGATCCTCAGATCCTGATCGCCGACGAGCCCACGACCGCGCTCGACGTTACGGTGCAGAAGCAGATTCTCGAGCTGCTGGCGCGCTTGCGCCGGGAACTGGGCCTCGGTCTGCTTTTCATTACGCACGACCTGGGTGTGGTGGCGCAGGTCGCCGATCGCCTCGCGGTGATGTACGCCGGCCGCATTGTCGAAGAAGGTCCTGTCGTCGAGGTGCTTCGCCGGCCGCGGCATCCCTACACCGAAGGTCTGCTGCGCGCCTCGCCGCAACTCCGCCGCCGCAAACTCGAACCGATTGCGGGTGTCGTTCCGCGGCTCGATGCGCTCCCGCCGGGCTGTGCCTTCGAGCCGCGCTGCCCCTACCGGCGCGCGGAATGCGCCGCAGCCGTGCCGGAGCTGCGCCTGGCCGCCCCAGAGCATCGCGCGCGGTGTATCCTCGTCGAGCCGGTGGTCGAAGAGGTGACCCGATGACCAACCTGGACCGCGAGCACCTGGGGCGCGTGCGCGAACGCTTCACGCGCACGGCGCAGCAGTTCGCCAGCTTCGCCCTCAGCATGCGCAGCGAGGAAGCCGAGCGCTTGGCAAACCTCGCCCTCGCGGATTTTCCTGCTGCCGCGCAAGGCACCGCCGTGGATCTGGCCTGCGGCCCGGGAACGTTCACGCGCGCCTTTGCTGCGCGCGTCGGCTTCATGATCGGTCTGGACTTGACCCCGGCCATGCTGGGCGAAGCGCAGCAGACCGCCGCGCGCGCCGCGCTCACGAATCTGGCCTTTGCGTGCGCCGATGCGAACGCGCTTCCGCTGCCGGTCGCCGCGATGGACTTGGCGGTATGCGCTTACAGCTACCATCATTTTCTCGAGCCGCGCCGCGCGATCCAGGAGATGGCTCGCGTGTTGCGCCCGGGTGGCCGGCTGGCCGGGGTGGATATTATCGTGCCGGAGGCCGCCGACCCGGAGTGGAACAATCGCATCGAGCGGGCGCGCGACACCTCACATGCGCGCACGCTCACAACTGCGGAACTCCATGCCCTGGTAGAAGCTGCCGGGTTGCGTCTGCTGGCCTCGGCGATCGGCGAACGTTTGCGCCAATTCGACCACTGGATGCAGATCGTGGGCTATGCTCCGGGCAGTCCGGCTTACGACGAGACACGCCGCCTTCTGGAAACCTCGATGCCGGGCGATACCGCCGGCTTCCACCCGCGCTTCGCGGCTGCCGCGGCCCCCGGCGCGCCGCCGGAGCTGGAATTTGTGCAAACATCGCTGTTCTTGGTCGCGGAGAAGCGCTGAACGAATGAGCGAAGCTACGCTGCTCGAAGCTCGCAACTTGCGCAAGAGTTTTCTTACCGCCGCGGGAGTGTTTGCCGGCGCGAGCCGCGGTGCGCCGCGTCAGGCGGCGGTGGACGGCGTGAACCTCGACCTCGCGCCAGGGGAAACCCTGGCCATCGTGGGCGAATCCGGCAGCGGGAAAACCACGCTGGCGCGCCTGCTGCTGCGGCTCATTGAGCCCGACGCAGGCGAAATCCGCTTCGGCGGCCGTGACCTGCTCGCCGCGCGAGGCGCTGAGCTGCGCCGCTTGCGCCGCGAGATGCAGATGGTTTTTCAGGACCCGTTCGCCTCGCTCAATCCGCGCCTGTGCGTCGAAGCGATGGTCGGCGAGCCGCTCGAAATCCACGAGCCGGCGCTTTCCCGCGCCACGCGCCGCGAACGCGTGGGTGCAATCCTGGAGACCGTGGGCTTGGGCGCTGACGCGATGCCGCGGTACCCGCACGAATTCTCTGGCGGACAGCGGCAGCGCATCGGGATTGCGCGGGCGCTGGTGCTGCGGCCGCGGCTGGTGGTGGCTGACGAGCCGGTCTCCGCGCTCGACGTTTCGGTGGGCGCGCAGATCCTCGAGCTGCTGCAAAACCTCCAACGGGAGTTCTCCCTCACTTACTTGCTAATTTCGCACAGCCTGCCGGTGGTCGCGCAACTCGCCACGCGCATCGCGGTGATGCGCGCTGGAAAATTCGTCGAAGTTGGCGTTGCCGAGCACGTGCTGGCGCAGCCCGCGCATCCCTACACTCGGGCCCTCCTCGCCGCCGTGCCCGAAGTCCCGGCGTAGCCGCGGGCGCCCCGTTTCTTGCTACGCGTGTTTGTGTAACGGCGCGCTGTAGCGCGCCACAACTGCGAGCCGGGTCACGTAGCGCCGGCATCTTGCCGGCGGTGTTGGCTTTCCTCGCTCTTCGCGGCGCACACCCGCCAGCAGGATGCTGGCGCCACGGCTGGCAGGTTTCCCGGCAGCGCCGGAGCGCAACGGGCACGCACGCCGGCCACCTTGCGGGGTGCCCCATGCCATCCAAGGCGTTCTGCGGTACACTTCCGCTCGAGTGAAGCTTTCTGCCGTCCTGCGCGTACTGGAGACTCGAGAGCGGCAGCAATCTGCTCCTTGCGTTGGAGGTCACCAGCCATGGCCACGACTCCGGCTCCCGCGCCTGAGGCCCAGGCGCCCATTAATCACATCAGCCGCATTTTCGGCGTGCTGTTCAGCCCCCGGGCGACGTTTGAAGAGATTGCGCGGCGCCCGAGTTGGATCGCGCCCATTGTCGTTCTGGCGATTTTGGGCTCGGGTGTCAGCTTCTTCCTGAACCAGCGCGTGGACTGGGGCAGCTACATCCGCCAGAAGGCCGAGCAGAATCCTCGCTTCGCGCAACTCACCGAGGAACAAAAACAGAACGCGCTCGGGGTTCAGGTTAAGCTTGCTCCGGTTCTCACCTATGTGTTCGGTGCGGTCGGCGCCGCGATCGCGGCCTTGTTTTTCGCGCTGGTTTTTTGGGGCGCGTTTAACCTGTTCGCCGGTTCGGGACTGCGCTTCAGCAATTCGTTTGGGATTGCCGCACACTCCCTCGTGCCCTCAGGAATCGGGTCGCTGCTGGGCATCGTTATTATGGCTGCGAAGAAGTCGGGGGAGATCGACCCGGAGCACCTAGTGGCCTCCAACGTCGGGGCCCTCCTTGGCAATGATGCCCCGCGCTGGCTAGCCGCGCTGGGGTCCTCTCTGGACATATTCTGGATTTGGATTTTCTCCCTCTTGGCGATCGGCTTCTCGGCAGCCAATCCGAAGAAGGCTTCCCTCGGCAAAGCGTTGGGCATCGTCTTCGGGCTCTGGGCCGTCTGGGTGCTGGCCAAGGTGGGCTGGGCAGCCATCTTCCCCTGATACACTTGGGAGGATGGCGCTTGGTTTTCAAGTCCTGAAGACCGATCCCAGCGGCGCGCGCCTGGGCCGCCTCACCACGCCCCACGGAGTCATCGACACGCCGGCGTTCATGCCCGTGGGCACCGCCGCCACGGTCAAGGGCATGACGCAGGAAATGCTCGAAGAGCTTGGCGTGCAAATCCTGCTCGGCAACACGTACCATCTTTATCTGCGTCCCGGCCATGAGGCCATCCGCCGCCTGGGTGGGCTGCACCGCTTCATGTCCTGGCCGCGGGCGATTCTCACCGATTCGGGTGGCTACCAGGTTTTCAGCCTCGCCGACCTGCGCAGGGTCACCGACGAGGGCGTGCGCTTCCGCTCGCATCTGGACGGTTCCGAGCATTTCCTGACACCGGAGAAAGCCGTCGAGGTGCAGATGGCGCTGGGCTCCGACATCCAGATGGTGCTCGACGAGTGCATCGAGTATCCCGCTAGCCACGAGCACGCCCGGCACGCCGCTGCGCGCACGCTCGACTGGGCGCGCCGCTCGGGCGCGTATTTCGCCGCGCACGGCGACGCCGGACATCAGATGCAATTCGGCATCGTGCAAGGCGGCGCCTACGCCGACCTGCGCCGCCAGAGCGCCGACCACTTGGCCGGGCTGAATTTCCCCGGTTATGCCGTGGGTGGCCTGGCCGTGGGCGAGCCGCACACGCTGACCTGCGAGATGACCGCCGAGGTCACCACGCGGCTGCCGGCCGACCGGCCGCGCTACCTGATGGGCGTGGGCAAGCCCGAGGATCTGGCTGATTACGTCCGCTACGGCATCGACATGATGGATTGCGTCTTACCCACGCGGAATGCGCGTAATGGTTGCCTGTTCACCAGCCAGGGTCGCGTGCTGATCAAGAATGCCCGCTACGCCGAAGACCCACGCCCGGTGGACGAATCCTGCCGCTGCTTGGTCTGCCGGCGCTATTCTCGCGCCTACCTGCGGCACCTGTTCATGGCCAACGAGATCCTCGGCGCGATCCTCAACACTCACCACAACCTCTACTTTTACCTTGACATCATGCGCAAAATCCGCGACGCTACTGAGTTTGGGGACTTGGCTGGATTCTGCTCAGAGCTTCAGGCGCGCCTTGAGGCCGGCCCTTTCTGAGTCCGGCAGCCGGGTGGCGGGCTGTTGGAAGACTTGGGGCCTCAAAACAGATCAGGAATGCTGGTCCTGCCCGCTGGGGCAGGACTTCCTTGTCTCTATGCGCTCCCGGAGCGCCCGAGTGGACGGAAAGTGAGCGGAATGAATTACGTCGCAGCAGCGGATCTTTCCCTGCTGGCCCAGGGCCAGGGCAGCAGCGGTTTGCTGACTTTTGCGCCGCTGGTCATCATCATGGTGATTTTTTACGTCCTGCTCATCCTACCCGCGCAGCGGCGCCAGAAGAAGACCGCAGAGTTGCTGGGAGCGCTGAAGGCCGGCGACAAGGTGGTTACCAACGGCGGCATCTACGGCACGATCGTGGGCATCGAGGGCGAAGCCGTGCAGCTTCGCATCGCCGACCAGGTGAAGATCAAGGTAGCTCGTTCAGCCATCGCCGCCCTACAGCCGGAAACGAAGGAGAGTTAGCCGCCGCACCCGCACCGCGCGCCAAGTCGAACGATGAATCCCAATCTCAAGTGGAAAGTGCTGTTTGTCCTGTCGGTCATACTCCTTTGCTTCTACGGCCTGGCCGGCCTGCCCGACTTTCCCACTTCCTGGGCGCAGGCCAGGGGAAATTTCTCCCGGCGCATCAAGCTCGGACTCGACTTGCAGGGCGGCACGCACCTCATTTTACAGGTACAGGTGCAGGAGGCCGTCGGGCTGCACACCGACCAGACCGTGGACCGGCTGACCACGCAGCTCCGCGACAAAAACGTTCGCTACGACGAAATCCGCAAGGTGGACGACACGCACATCCTGGTGCGCAACCTTGCCCCCGAGCAGTCCAGCGCCTTCCGCGACCTCATCGGCGAGCTGTTTTCCGAGTGGGACATTTCCCCGGCGCCCGGAGAAACCTCCGGCTACACCCTGACGATGCGGCCCACCACTGTTGCCGGCATTCAGAAGCAGACCCTCGACCAGTCCGAGGAAACCATCCGCCGGCGCATTGACCAGCTCGGCCTGACCGAGCCCACCATCCAGCAGCACGGCCGCGGCGAAAACGAAATTCTGGTGCAGCTCCCGGGCGAAGGCGATCCCGCCCGCGCGAAGGGCGTGATTCAAGCCGGCGGGCAGCTCGAGCTGCGCCGTGTGGCCGACACGGTTCCCTACCCGTCCGAAGCCGCGGCGCTCGCGGCACACAGCGGCGTGCTGCCTCAAGGGACCGAACTGGTGCGCGGCAAGATCGACCCGGGCCAGGGCGGTCAGCCGGGCGCGGAGAGCTGGTACGTGCTCGATCGCACCCCAATTGTGACCGGCCGCGATCTGCGCAGCGCGGTGGCCAACCGCAGCACGGAAAACATCGGCTTCTACGAGGTGCACTTCAACCTCTCCACGGAAGCAGCGCGGCGCTTTGGCCCGTTTACCGAGCAGAACATCGGCCGGCCCATGGCCATCGTGCTCGAACACCGCGTGCAGTCCGCTCCCGTGATTCAGAGCCGCATCGACGACTCCGGACGGATCACCGGACGGTTCGGCCAGCAGGAAGCGAACGACCTGGCGCTGGTGCTGCGCGCCGGCGCGCTGCCGGCTTCGATCAAGTACCTCGAGGAGCGCACTGTGGGGCCGTCGCTCGGCGCCGATTCCATCCGCCACGGCTTGCAGGCTTCGATGGTGAGCCTGATCGTGGTGATGCTGTTCATGGTGATGTACTACCGCAACTCGGGCGTAAACGCGGTGGTCGCGCTCATTCTGAACCTGATCATCCTGCTCGCCGCGCTGGCCTATTTTGGCGCTGTGCTGACGCTGCCGGGCATTGCCGGGGTGATTCTGACCATCGGCATGGGCGTGGATTCCAACGTGCTCATTTTCGAGCGCATCCGCGAAGAACTGCGCGCGGGCAAGGCCTCGGTCTCTGCCGTGGATGCCGGCTTCAAGCGCGCCTTCCTGACCATCATTGACACGCACGTGACCACGGTGGTCTCGGCGGCCTTTCTCGGCGTGTTCGGCACGGGCCCGGTGCGGGGTTTCGCCGTGACCCTGGTGATTGGCTTGCTCTCCAACCTGTTTACCGCGATCTACGTTTCGCGAGTGATTTTCGACTGGCATCTGGGGCGCATGGAGCGCCAGGCCGAGCTGAGTATCTAATGAGCACCGCCGGGAACAACAACGCCCCGACCGGTGTCTAATGGAGTTGGGATTGGACCCCGAATGAATTTCTTTCGCCAAGTGGACATCGACTGGATGGGCAAGGCCAAGTATTTCTTTGGCCTTTCGCTTGTTCTTCTCCTGATCGGCGGCGCCTCCTGGGTCCTCAAGGGAGGCCTGCGCTACGGCATCGACTTCAAGGGCGGCACGCTGGTCTATGTGCGCTTTGCCCAAGCCCCGCCGATTGACCAGATCCGCAGCGGCCTGGCGGGGCAGGGCCTGGGCGAGAGCAGCATCCAGCGCATCAGCGACATCGCCAATCCGAACGCCAACGAAGTGGTTATCGGCCTCGAGCAAAAGGGCCAGGGCGGCGAAGCGCTCGATGCCGGCAAGGCGGCCATTCTCAAAGCGCTTCATGCTACGTTTGGTGCCGGTGAGGCCAGCAAGCCGGACTGGAATGCCGTGGGCGCCCCCGCGCTGGTTGAGTACCTCGTGCGCCGCGATCCCCTGGCGCTCGGACCGACCGCCGGTGACCGTTACACCCAACTGGCCCGGCGGCTGACCGATTTCCGCGACAAGGACCGCAACGGCCTGGTCACTAACTTCGATGAGCTGAAAAAGGTCGAAGGCGTGGGCGACTCCGTCATCGCCACTCTCCGCGACGCGTACTCTCTGGGTAATTTCGCCATCCGCAACGTGGAGATCGTCGGGCCGAAGGTCGGCGCCCAGCTCCGTCGGCAGGCCATCTTTGTTACCCTCTATGCTTTGGCGGGCATGCTGGTATATATTGCCTTCCGCTTTGAGTGGGTGTACGGTGCGGCTGCCGTTCTGGCGGTGTTTCACGACGTCCTGATCACGCTCGGATTTTTCTCGCTTTTGAATTTCGATATTTCGCTGACGGTCATCGCGGCGTTGCTGACGTTGGTGGGCTACTCGATGAACGACACCATTGTCATTTTTGATCGCATCCGGGAGAACAACCGGCTGATGCGCCGCGAACCCTTCTCGATCATCGTCAACCGCTCGATCAATCAGACGCTTTCGCGCACCATCCTCACCAGCGGCCTGACCTTCCTTACCGTCCTAGTTCTGTTTCTGATGGGTGGGCAGGTCCTGCGCAGCTTCTCTTTTGCCCTGGTGGTGGGAATTGTGGTAGGAACGTATTCCAGTTTCGGGATTGCCGCACCCCTGGTCGTAGCCTGGAATCACTGGCGAGGCCAGGGCGCCGCGGCAGGGTCCGGATCCGCAGCCGGCAACAAGACCCGGACAGGCGAGGCCGCCTCGAGGGGCCTGGCCGCTGCCGGGAGGAGGTAGGCACGAATGTTTGACGACTTGGTGGAATGCAGTCCGATCAGGAAGAAAACCAACGCGCCCTGGACCGTGTTCCTCTCCACGCTCATCCAGGTGGGCTTGCTGGGAATTCTGATCTTGGTGCCGTTGATCTATACCGAGGCGCTGCCCAAGACCATGCTGACTACACTACTGGTGGCTCCTCCTCCCCCGCCGCCACCGCCGCCGCCGCCCGCTGCCACACCGGTCAAGGTCGTCAAGCCGATGGCGCGGCTGATGCAAGCCGGCAAACTGACTGCGCCGCGGGCCATCCCGAAGGAAGTGAGTATTATCAAAGAGCAGGATATGCCTCCCGACATGGGCGCCGTTGGCGTCGTCGGCGGCGTGCCCGGCGGCGTGCCGGGCGGCCAGGCAGGCGGTGTGCTGGGCGGCATCATTGGCGGCGCGGTGGGCTCGAATCTCCCGCCGCCGCCCAAAGAAACTCCCAAGCGCATTCGCGTTGGCGGGCAGGTGCAACAGGCGCGCCTGGTCAATCAGCCCAAGCCTATCTACCCTGCGCTGGCCCGTCAGGCGCGCATTCAGGGCACCGTGCGTCTGCAGGCGATCATCGCCAAGGATGGCTCGGTGGTGGAGTTGCAAGTTCTTTCCGGCCATCCCTTGCTGGTGCAGGCGGCGCTCGACGCCGTGCGCCAGTGGAAGTATCAGCCGACTTTGCTCAATCTCGAGCCGGTCGAGGTGGTCACCACGATTGACGTGAACTTCGTGTTGGGTGGGTAAGGCCGAGGCGCAGCATCAGCGCTGCGGTCAAGAAGAATCTGGCCGGGGCGGGCCGTGGGGCCACCCCGCCGCAGAGTTTGCGAACGAACGAAAAGGAGCGAACCGTATGCCTGTGAATCTGTCGCTGTTGAGCTTCTGGCTGCTTCAGGGCCAGCCGGTCGGTTGGGACATCATGAGTATGTGGCACGCCATGGGATGGCCCGCCCGCACCGTGGTGATCATTCTCTTTGTCATGTCCGCCTGGTCGGTCGGCGTTATGATCGACCGTATGCTGATGTACAGTGCGGCCCGCAAGCAGTCCCGGGTCTTCGTCCAGCAGGTGGCTGGCGCCCTGCGCGAGGGCAAACTTGACGAAGCCATCTCCATCGCCGAGCGTAACAAGAAGAGCCACATCGCCAAGGTAGTAGCCACCGGCCTCTCCGAGTTCCAGTCTGCCTCCGCACAGGTTTCTGACACCGAGGTCATCGAGGCCGCCAAGCGGGGCCTGGAGCGCTCGGTGGCCATTGTGCACGCCGAAATGAAGCGCGGCCTGAGCGGCCTGGCCACGATCGGCTCGACCGCACCGTTCGTGGGCCTGTTCGGCACCGTGGTGGGCATCATCAACGCCTTCAAAGGCATCCAGGCGGAGAAGGCCACCGGTCTGTCCGCCGTGGCCGGCGGTATTTCCGAAGCCCTGGTCACCACCGCGCTGGGACTGTTCGTGGCCGTGCCAGCCGTATGGACTTACAACTACTTCACCAACAAGGTCGAAGCCTTCGACGTGGAGATGGACAACTCCTCGATGGAGCTGGTGAACTACTTCATCACGCGCCGCGCCGGAAAGAAGTAAGCCATGGCCTATAAGCCAGTAGCCGGGGAGGTGATTTCGACGATCAACGTCATCCCCATGGCCGACATCATGCTGGTGCTGCTGATCATTTTCATGGTGGTCACCCCCATGCTGCAGAAGGGTTTCTCGGTGGACTTGGCCCGGGTGCAGAACCCTAGC
>JACQDH010000167.1 GCA_016201215.1 Acidobacteriota bacterium
GCGTGCTGCACGCCGCGGTCACGGCGAGCTCGCTCGGCCCGCGGAGCGCGAACCCAGGTTACGTCATCGTCCTGGATGACCTCACCGAGCTGCTCCGGGCCCAAAAGGCCGCCGCCTGGCAGGAGGTCGCTCAACGCATCGCGCATGAAATCAAGAACCCGCTCACGCCCATCCAGCTTTCGGCGCAGCGCCTGGGCCGGCATCTCGAGCGCCAGCGCGCGGCGTCTGCGCTGGGCGGGCAGGCTGTGCCCGCGCAGGATCCCGATCTGGTCCGCCTGGTCGGCGAATGCGCGGGCCTGATCCAGAGGGAAGTGGCCGCCCTGGAAACGCTAGTGGATGAGTTCTCCCAGTTTGCGCGCTTCCCCACCGCGCGACTGGCACCGGCCGATTCCAACGCGATCGTCACGAGCGCGCTCGACGTTTTCCAGGGCCGCCTGGAGGGAATCACCGTGCGCACTTCGCTCGCCGACGGCCTGCCGGCGATCAAGGCCGACGCCGAGCTCCTGCGGCGCGTGGTGATCAATCTGATCGACAACGCCGCGGAGGCGGTGGAAGGCTCAGCGACGAGGGAGCTCGTGCTTTCCACGCGGGGGCGCGCCGACGGCGAAGCCGTGGAGATCGTCGTGGCCGACAGCGGCCACGGCATTTCGCCGGAAGACAAGGACAAGCTGTTCCTGCCGCACTTCTCGACCAAGGACCGCGGCACGGGGCTGGGCCTGGCCATCGCGGGTCGCATCATCGCCGAGCACCACGGCACGATCCGCGTCGAAGATAATTCCCCGGTGGGTACGCGGTTCGTCATCCGGCTGCCCGTGGCCGAAGTACCAGCCGCGCCGCTGCCCTCGGGCAATTAGCGCGGCAGCGAAAACGCCATGGCACACTCCATCCTGATCGTGGACGACGAAAGCGGCATCCGCCAGTCGCTGTCCTCGATCCTCGCCGAGGAAGGCTACCGCGTCGAAGCGGTAGCCACCGGTGAAGAGTGCCTGACCGTGGTGGAGTCCAAGCCCGTGGATCTGGTTCTGCTCGATGTTTGGCTGCCGGGCATGGATGGGTTGGCCACGCTGGAGCGCCTCAACCAGTCGCCCGCCGCGCCCATGGTGGTGATGATCTCCGGCCACGGAAACATCGAAACCGCGGTGCGCGCCACCAAGCTCGGCGCATTTGATTTTGTGGAAAAGCCGCTTTCCCTCGACAAGACCATCCTGGTGGTCAAGAACGCGCTGCAATACCTCCGCCTGGAGGAAGAAAACCGTCGCCTGCGCGCCGAGCTCGAGCACCGCTGCCAGGTGATCGGCGAAAGCGTGCCGATGAAGGCGCTGCGGCAGCAGATCGCCCTGACCGCGCCCACCAACGGCCGCGTGCTGGTCTACGGCGAAAGCGGCACGGGCAAGGAGTTGGTGGCGCGCGCACTGCACGCCGCCTCCCTGCGCCGCGACCGCCCGTTCGTCGAGGTCAACTGCGCCGCCATCCCCGAAGAGCTGATCGAATCGGAGCTGTTCGGCCACGTCAAGGGCAGCTTCACCGGGGCGAGCGAAGACAAGGTGGGAAAATTTCAGAAAGCCGACGGCGGGACACTTTTTCTCGATGAAGTCGGCGACATGAGCCTCAAGACGCAGTCGAAGGTGCTCCGCGTGCTCGAAGAGCAGCGCTTCGAGCCCGTCGGCTCCAACGAGGTCGTCACCGTGGACGTGCGCGTGATCGCCGCGACGAACAAGAAACTCGATGAAGAGATCGCCCGCAGCACCTTCCGCGAAGACCTCTTCTACCGCCTGAACGTCATTCCCTTCTACGTGCCCGCCTTGCGCGAGCGCACCGAAGATATTCCCATCCTGGCGCGATATTTCCTGGCGGAATTCAGCAGCGCGTACGGTCGCCGGCCCAAGGAACTCACCGAGGCCGCGCTCGAGGTGCTGCTGCGCTACCCCTGGCCGGGCAACGTGCGCGAGCTCAAGAACCTGATCGAGCGCCTGGTGATTATCTGCCCGCAACAGCGCATCGAACCACACCACCTGCCGCCGGAATTCTACCGCGGCGCGGCGCGCAGCCCGCAACAGGCTTACACCTCGCTGCATGAAGCCCGCGCGGCCTATGAGCGCGAGTTCGTCTTGCGCAAGCTCGAGGAGAACCAGTGGAACATGACGCACACGGCCACGGCGCTGGGCCTCGAGCGCAGCCACCTCTACCGCAAGATGAAGTCCCTGGGCATCTCGCCGGAAATAGCAGAGAAGCTAACCAAGTAGAACTGAGGGCGTCCTGTAGAACGAAGCACTCCACGCGGGGATTCTCTGTTGCACGTGGAACCAAGTGCACAGCAGCCAGCGGTCCCGGGTCTCCCTATTCCCTGCTGAGTTGCTCGAGCTGGCGGCGCCAGTCGAGTTGCCGAACCAGGGCGGGATTGTCGCGCCAGTCAAGCTGCACGTTGACGTAAAGCTCGAGGAAAACCTTTACGCCGAACAAGGTCTCCAGTTCCTGCCGCGCCGCGGTGCCAATCTTCTTCAGCATTTCCCCGCCCTTCCCGATCACAATGCCCTTCTGGCTTTCGCGTTCGACGTGGATGGTGGCGCGGACGCGGATCAGGTTTGGCGTTTCTTCGAAGCTCTCGACCAGCACGGCCACGGCGTGCGGCACTTCGTGATAAGTGTTGTCGAGCACCTTTTCCCGGATGATCTCCCCGGCGAGGAAGCGCTCCGGCTGGTCGGTGTACTGGTCAGCCGGAAAATAGGGCTCGCCCTCCGGCAGGCGTTCGATCAGTTTTTCCAGCAGCAGCGGCAGGCCGTCGCCGGTCAGGGCGGAAACGGGAATGATCTCTGCGAAATCGGCTTCGCGGCTGCAGGCCGCAATCAACGGCAGCAGGCGACCTTTGGGGATCAGATCAATCTTGTTGAGCAAGAGAAACACGGGCCCACGGAATTGCCGGACGCGTTGGATCGCGAAGCGGTCGCCGGGGCCAAACTCCTCGCTGGCGTCCAACAGCAGGGCGACGACATCAATTCCATCCAGTGCTTGCTGGACTTCCTCCATCATCTGCCGGCCGAGCGCCGTATGGGGCTTGTGGAGTCCCGGTGTATCGATCAGCACCGCCTGCGCCTGTCCGCGGTTGACGATGCCCTGGATGCGGTTCCGCGTGGTCTGCGGGCGCGGCGAGACGATGGCCACTTTGTGGCCCACCAGGTGGTTGACCAGGGTCGATTTGCCCACGTTGGGCCGGCCGACAATGGCCACGAGTCCCGATTGGAACGGCATAAGCGACTCACATCTTACCCCGGTGCGTCAGAAAACGCATCGCCAGTGAGAAGCCGCGTCCGTGGCTTCCGAACAGGCGGCCTGTGGCGGTGAATCGCCGTGTTAAACTCTTCCCGCCTTGGCGGCGCTGCGCCTGTCCGCAGCGCGCACACTCATCGCCCGCGCACAGGAGAGATGCATGCCCGCGACCCCGCATGTTGAGAAGCACTTTACGGCCACCGCAACCGTTCGCGACGTGGTCATCGGCATGGCCGATGGCCTGACCGTTCCCTTCGCGCTAGCCGCAGGGATTTCGGGGGCGGTCGCGGCCAGCGCCTACGCCACCAAGCTGGTGGTCACCGCGGGACTGGCAGAGATCGCGGCGGGATCGATCGCCATGGGTCTCGGCGGCTACCTCGCCGCCAGGACCGATTCCGAGCATTACGCCTCGGAACGCGAGCGCGAAGTGCGGGAGACAGTGGAGCTTCCCGACGTGGAGCAAGAAGAGGTGGCCAAGGTGTTCCGCGACTATGGCTTGGACGATGCGCAGATGGCTCCGGTGGTCACGGCGATCTGCGCCGACCAGAAGCGCTGGGTGGATTTCATGATGCGCTTCGAGCTCGGCCTGGAAGAGCCGGACCCGCGGCGCGCGCCTCGCAGCGCCATCACCATCGGCGTGTCGTACATCTTCGGCGGACTGATTCCGTTGGCGCCCTATATGATGCTCTCGAACGTCATCACGGGCCTGTGGTTTTCGGTGGGGATTACGCTGCTGGCGCTGCTCGTCTTTGGCTACATCAAGGGCCGTTTCACGGGCATCAACCCGCTGCGCGGCGGCACGCAAACCGTCATCACCGGCGGGCTGGCCGCCGCGGCGGCGTACCTTCTCGCCAAGCTCATCAGTTAGGCCGGGTAGCCGGCTGCGGAACGCGAGCGGTCACTACGCAGGGGCGGCAGCCGAGGTGTGGCGCCGGGCGCGGAGGCGGAGCACATTGCGCTGGTTGGCCTCGAGCACCTCGAAGCGTAAGCCGTCGTAGTCAATCCTTTCTCCCGGCGCGGGCACGTGACCCGCTACGCTATTGAGCAGGCCGGCCACGGTGGTCGCGGCTTCGTCGGCGGCCACGGCAATCTCCACGCTGAACAACTATTGGAGCTTTTCCAGAGAGACGCTGCCGCGCATCACCAGGCTGCCGTCGCTTTCGCGCACGACGTCCGGTGTGGGCGGGCGGTCCTCTTCGCCGATTTCGCCGACAATCTCTTCGACCAGGTCCTCGATGGTCACCAGGCCAGCCACCAAACCGTATTCATCGATGACGACGGCCATCTGCTGGTTTTTCTGCTGCATCTCCTTGAGGAGTTGCGAGCCGAGTTTGGTCTCGGGCACAAACAGGGCGGGCCGGATGAGTTCGCGGACCGTGCGGTGCCTGGCTTCGCTCTCGGGGATCTGGAGCAGGTCGCGGGAATAGACGATGCCGACGACCTCCTCAAGGGTCTTCTCATAAACGGGGATGCGCGAGAACTTGGTCTCGACCAGCAGGCGGCGTAACTGCTCGATGGTGGCGGTGGCGGGGATGGTCACGACGTCGGGCCGCGGGGTCATGACTTCGCGCACGCGCTTGTCGCTGAACTCGACCACCTGTTCGATCCAGTGGGCCTGGTCGCCCAGCAGGATGCCTTCTTCCTGCGCGGCCTCTACCAGGGCTTCAATTCCCTCCTGCTGCGCTTGCGAGGTTCCGGGTTCTTCGTCTTCGGTGATGTGGGTGAGCGAAACGGCCAGCTCGACCAGCCCGCGAATCGGCCAGACGAGCCACCCGAAGGCGCGGATGACCGGCAGCAGCGGCCCCAGCCACCGGCCGGTGGTGCGCGCCAGCAGCAACTCCGGAATGAAATGCATGGCCAGGAGCACTTCGACCGGCAACAGGACGAGCAGTTGAACCAGCGTTTCCCAGACGCCGGGCACAAAGAAGATCACCCCGCGCGCCGTTCCCACCGCCACCGCCACCAGCCAGAGTCGCGACAACAAGCTGAAGGTCAGCGCCGCGCGCCGGCGGTCCATCCCGAGGCGCGGTTCGATCTCGGCTTCAAACACATCGAGGTTGGCGTGCACCCGGCCGGTGGTAACACGGCCCAGCTCGCGGTAAATGCGGTCGAGGTAGGAGAAGACCGCCAGGCCCGCGCCCAGCGCGAGCACGGCCAGACTGTAGAGAAGAATGGGCATGGTCTATGGCAACCCCAGGCAGCGGCGCAGACGGCCTTCCAAGCGGTTCATCTGCCCCTGGTCGGTCTCATGGTCGTATCCAGCCAGGTGCAGCATGCCGTGCAGGATCAAGATGCGCAACTCCTCCGGCAGCCCTCGGGAAAAGCGGCGCGCGTTGCGAAGGGCGGTTTCCGGCGCAACGGCGATATCGCCAAGATAGCAGGCAGAGGTAATCCTCGCCCTGGGTTTCCCCGCCCCCGTGCATCCTCGCTTCGGGGGCGCGCCATCGGCCGGAAAGGAGAGCACGTCGGTGGGCCCACGCTTTCCGCGGAAGGCGCGGTTCAGGCGGGCCATGGCCGCGTCGCTCACCAGGCAGACGGTGACCTCGAAGTCGCGCAAGCGCAGCGACTCCTGCACGCGGCCGAGAAACGTCTCCAGAGGCTTGAGGTTCACGGGGACGCGGCGCTGGCGATTGAGAATCATCGGAGACAGAAGCCTGCTACTTCGAGGAAGCCGTCTTCCCGTTCTCGGAGGACGCCGGGGAGGCGGAACGCCCCGCCTGGGTGGCATCAAATTCGTCGTAGGCCTTAATGATCTGCTGCACCAGATTGTGACGCACGACGTCGCGCTCATTGAAGTGAACGAAGGCGATGCCGGGGATTTTCCCCACCACGTCGATGGATTCGACTAGGCCGGAACGCCGCCCGGCGGGGAGGTCGATCTGCGTGATGTCGCCGGTGATCACCGCCTTGGAGTTGAATCCCAGGCGCGTGAGGAACATCTTCATCTGCTCGCTGGTAGTGTTCTGCGCCTCATCGAGAATGACGAACGAATCGTTGAGCGTGCGCCCGCGCATGAAGGCCAGCGGCGCGACCTCGATGATGCCCTTCTCCAGGAAGCGTTCGAGTTTGTCGGCATCGAGCATGTCATAGAGCGCGTCGTAGAGCGGCCGCATGTACGGGTCAATCTTTTGCTGCAGTGTGCCGGGCAGAAACCCCAGGCGCTCTCCGGCCTCCACCGCCGGCCGCACCAGGATGATGCGGTTGACCTGCTTGGTGAGCAGCGAGGA
>JACQDH010000176.1 GCA_016201215.1 Acidobacteriota bacterium
GACGGAGCGCCGTCGGTCGGGCGAGCAGGTGCTCCTACGCGCGCGGTGGGGGTGTGTCCGGCCAAACCAAAAAACTGACCGGTTTAGAAAAAAACCAAACCGATAGCCCTTGACACGGCCGACTCCGTTAGAGATGTTGCATAACCCAGAATCGCTCCTGTGGAATCATTGACTTACGGCGGTTATGCAATAGGCTCTAGGGACAGCGCCGTCCGGACGGGCAAGACTCTTTTTCACTTCTCGATTTCCCGCTTCAAGTGTATGAAGGGGGCCGGGTTCACGCCACAAAGAGGCGGTTTTTTCGATGGCTCCCGTTTTTCCCCGGATGCGCTGGGTGGCCTTGCTGTGGCTGGCGATCTGGGTGCCGGCCTATGGCCACGTGTGGGGGTGGGCCAACTTTCTGCACATCTGCGACGTCGCGGTGATCCTGACCGGCATCGGACTGTGGCGTGGAGACGCGTTGTTGCTCTCCTCCCAAGCAGTCAGTTCGATCGTCGCGGACTTGGCCTGGTGCGCGGATGCGGCCTGGCGGCTGTTTTTCGGCCGGCATCTGGTGGGCGGCACCGAGTACATGTGGGACGCTCGCTTTCCGCTGTGGGTGCGGCTGCTCTCCCTCTTCCACGCGTTCCTGCCGGTGCTGCTGCTGTGGGCGCTCCACCGGGTGGGTTACGACCGCCGCGGGTGGCTGGTGCAGTCTGCGCTGGCCGCGTTGCTCCTGGTAATCTCGCGGTTCTTCGGTGCCACGATCAATCTGAACTACGCCTTCGTGGACCCGCTTTTCCACCGCTCCTGGGGTCCCCCGCCCGTCCATCTCGCCATCATTTTTTGGGGAATGATTGCCCTCATCTACTGGCCGACGCACCTGGCCCTGGCCAAGTTCTTCCCGCAACGAGGATGAGGCCTTTGCGGGAATTCGCGGTGGCCCTCCTCGGCTTCGACTCGATCAGAGAGATTTCAGGAAGGTGATGAGCCGGCGCTTCTCTTCCTCCGACAGGGCGTTGAACTTCTCCGTGGCCATCTTGCCTTCCCCCCGGTGACGCTCGATGGCGTCGTGGAAGTTGAGTGACTTCCCGTCGTGCATCAGCCGCGAGTGGGTGCGCACGCCCCAGAGCGGCGGGGTGCGCAGCTTCTGCGCAGTTTCCTGCCCGCCGTTCTGGACGATGCCGTCGCCGGTGCCCAGATGGTGCAACAGGAAATCGCTGAATGGATGGAAGACCTTATTCCCCAGGGCGTCGGGCACGGTGAACGTGCCGCCGTTGATTTTTGTGCCCGGAGGCACGGTGGTCAGCGAGCAGACATGGCAGGTGGCGCAGCCAACCTGATCGAACAGGTCGGAGCCGATCCTGGCATCCAGGGTGGCGGCCAGCGGCTCGTCCCGCGGCGGGGCCTTGGTGGCCCGCATGAACAACGTGAAGTGGTCGATGTCAAACAGTCCGTCGGTTCCGAGTCTGTCGTTCGGTTCCTGGACGCCCTTGGGGTTGCACAATGTGGTCACTTCGTCCGGAAGCAGGCGGCTGGTGAAGCCCATCTCGTTCAGATAGGCGTCCGCAGAGAAGGACAGCAGGCTGGCGTGCTGGTCTTTCCATCCGAAGCGCCCCACGCGCTTGGTCCCCGGAGCCTCGAGCACGTCCACCAAGATGGCCTGCCCATGGACCTCGCCGTGGGTCTCATGGCGTTGCTTTGCGGCGATGGCCAGCAGGTCAGCGTCCGCCACGGCTTCGACGAAGCCGTCGCCCAGGATGTTGAGCGACGTTCTCAACGCGCGGATGTGCTCGGCCGGCGGTACGTGCTCCTGAATGCTCAGGTCTGGAAAGTCGGCGTTCGGGCAGATCGCGCGGTCGTTCACCAGCGAGCGATTCAGGACCGTGAACGCGCCGTCGCCGATGGTGATGTTCGCAGCGACGAAATGCCCATGAGGGCCGGTGTGGCCGGCGCGCAGCTCAGTGACCTGGCTCACGGCGCCGGACACCACACTCTGGTGGCACTCGCGGCACGACTGGGCGTTATAGAGCGGCCCCAGTCCGTCCTCGGGGCCCTCCACCTCGTCGAACTGGCCTTTGTGGAACAGGTGATCGCCCTGAGGCACCAGCCCGTTTGTCTCGTCGTCAAAACCCGCGGGGACCTCCGACGGCGGCGGTAGCACAGCCGCTTCAATCCGTCCTTGGAATCTTACCGTGCCGAAGACAACCAGAACGACGCAGACTGCCCCCAAGAACACGAGGAGTACATTCCGTATCCTCATGCGTTCCTCCGGCTTGTTTGGATTGGGTCGCCGCCGCGTGTGACTGGGCCCCCCGCTCACGCCGACAGCCGGGCCTAGGCACAGTACAAGGTCAAGTCTTCCAAATCACCCGTCCTCAAGTACGGAATTGGTACAGGCTGGTCTGAGGGGCAATCTGACCCCGTTCCGTGAAAAATCGGCGCCGGGGAGAGTCCCGTTTTCGATGTAGCACATTTCGCGCGTCAACCAGGGAGAGGAGAACAATTCCGGTGCAAACCATCGGTTGATCCGCGAGGGCACGCACAACTCTTTTGGTCAAGTGGAGGGCGTACCCTCAAGGGAGGCGGCGCAACTTTTTGAAGATCAACCGCAGTGACCTTGCGGAAGCTAGAGTCCCACGAGCCGCAGACCTCTGCGCGCTTCGCGATGACCTGTAGCGCCGGTCATGCCTTGCGCCGGGAGGCCCTGGGGCGCGTGTTCTTCACGGGCTATGCAAGCCCCGGAACGAGACGGACACAGGCCCCTACTTCAGGGCGGTAAGCGCACTTGAATTCGTTCTTTGCAGAGTTGCAGCTTGAAACTTTGGCAGCCGGTGTAGAATCCAATCGAAAGCTACAACCACCAGGGAGCTGATTCGATTATGCCGAAAGCCACTTTCGCTGCGGGATGCTTCTGGGGCGTCGAGGCCGCGTTTCGCCAAGTCGAAGGCGTCGTCGCAACGCGCGTCGGCTACTCAGGCGGGACTTTGCCCAATCCCACCTACAAGGACGTGTGTTCGGGTCGAACCGGCCATGCCGAAGCCGTGGAAGTGGAACACGATCCCTCCAAGGTTTCCTACGAGGAGCTTCTGAACGTCTTCTGGGAAAATCACGACCCCACGACACTCAACCGGCAGGGCCCGGATGTTGGCACGCAGTACCGCTCGGCGATCTTCTTCCACACGCCGGAACAGGAGACCGCCGCGAAAACCTCCAAGGAAAAGCTGGAGCGCTCAGGCCGTTACAGGACCCGGATCGCAACAGAAATCGTCCCCGCCTCGGTCTTCTATCCCGCCGAGGAATATCACCAGCAGTATCTCGAAAAGCGCGGCCTCGCCCATTGCCGCATCAAGTAAACGAGCGCTTACTGTCGAAGTTCGCAGCAGAAGTTCTCCGGCTGGTGCCACGCGAGCCGGCAGAGCGGTTTCCTATGTCCCTTTCTCGACCGGGAATCCTTTCTGCACCCAATTCGTCGCCAGATCGGTTTCCAGAAACAATACCTTAAGCCGGACAAAACCCAACTCGTGCAGAGCCGTAAACGCGGGCCGGACATTTGGGCACCGGTTCCAGGGACAGCATCCGCAATAGATCACGATGGGCTGGCCCCGTGGGATGTCCTTGGCCCACTTCTTCAAGTCCTCGAGTCCGTCTGGCTTGGCTGCGGGGCCATGGAACAAAGCCCCGGGGAGATGCGCGCTGCGGTACAGAAATCCGAATCCCACGTAAAGGATCACTGGTTTCTTGCGCTTCGGATCCGCAAGCACTTTGGCAAGATCGGCTGGCTGCAGAATTTGGGAGCTCGTCCAAGGCTCCGCCCCGATGCTCTGATTCTCAAGGGGTGACCCGTCCGCGCGAGGCAGGCCTTCCGGCCATGCCGCAAGATCGAGGGCCCCTTGGAAGACTGGTCCGGTTCCGCGGGCCGCTTCCACTGTTTTGTGCCGAGCCAAGAAGATGCCCAGAAAAAACAGCAGCATTAGGAGACCCAGTGCACATGCAACAGAAAGCAATCGGCGAACCAGAGACATGACCATTGTTGGCCTCCTCACGGAGTCATTCTCGCACGGGGGACCAGCCGCTTGGAACTTGCCCGCGGGGCGGGTGGCCCGCCCTCCGGTCTCCCAAGGGAGTGTTCACCCCGGGCGGCGAGGCGGGCGCTCGCCTCGTCCCCGCTGGCGAAGGTGAGAGGTGGTTGGCGTCGAATGAGAACAGTTGAAGTGGCGCGCCCGGAGAGAGCAGCTTGCCCCGAGCTCGTCGAGGGGAACTCCCGACCTTCTGGTTCGTAGTCGGCGAAGTCAACTTCACAAGCTGTGGCTTGCCTTGCCCTTACAAATTGTCATGACCCCGATTTTTGGCCTTCTGTGACAGGTTTTGTTCCCTTAGCGTTCCCAAATTCTGACCATCTAGCTGACCATCTAATCGAGACTGACTCAGACCCGCGATCTTGGTGATTCTATTTCCAGGTTTCCGAGTGTTTTGTTCCCCAAGTGTTCCTACAATCCGGCAGTACGCCCCTCTCCACTCTTGTCTAACGAACTCTTGCACTATTCTGGTTGATTGGGAGAATATAGCGCCCTTGAATGTCTTATAGAAGGGTTAATCCGCTTTGCCTTTCATCAAATTCCACGTAAGAGGCACGGAAAGGCGTGTAGTGCCGACAGCGGTTTACTTCCTTCCTCAACCCGGTGAGGAGAGAGTGCTCGTCGGCGAGGCGGCCCGTGCTGGCCCTCAATCACATCCAGTTCCGAAGAAGACTCCCATTTACAGCAACCTGAAAATCCTGTTTAAGAGCGACCTCATTAGAAAAAGGACGGACTTAGGTCACTCATATTTTTACGAAAAGGTCTTGCATATCGGAGAGTCCACACCGCGTGAGACAACGCGGGAATTCCTCAGCGTCCTTTGGAAAAACCTGGACGGCGCCGAGGGCTTCGATAGAAGTGATACGAGACCATACATAGGGAAACCAGCATACGGTGAAGAGGAGGAAAGAAGGTTTAGCAAGAACATTCGGGAGATCTTCCGAGAATTGGGTTTCTCAAAAGCTCCAGTGCTGGTGTATGAGCCGTATGCGCTCTTTTATTATTGCAGGTTTGGTTTGGCAAAGCCGTTCGTTCGCGAGGATGGCAAAGGCTCAAACATTCTGGTCGTGGACCAGGGCGGCGGCACCGTCAACACATGCATTGTTCAGACCACAAGAACCGGAAATCTCAAGAAGTCGCGCCCCAAGTCACCACAAGCCTCCCAACATGGTGGTAGCTTATTGGATCAATACCTCTTGATCCGGGCCATCAAGCAACATCGACTTCCGCTTGAAGACCTTTTGCAAATCTTCACTGACCGAAGTGAGCTGAAGATTGTGGACAAGGAGCAGCTACTTTTGCAAGTTGAGGAACTGAAGATACGTCTTTTCGAACAGGACGGATCTAGCGGCGAAGTCGTCGAAGGGTTATTAGCCGAGCACAATCTGCCCGGTGTTCCCAGGCCTTGGCGAGTCTCCTTCAGCAAGAAAGATGTGAGAGACGGGTTTTTGCAAGTCTGGAGCGGCTGTCATTCAACGATTGCGACGACACTCAGGACATCAGGTGTTGAGAAGGTGGACTTTGTAATCCTTGCCGGAGGTACATGCCGCCTTGGGTTCCACAAAGAACTGCTCAAGCGAGATTTCGGTGACTTCTTCGCTGCAGACACACAATTCATAGACATTAGTAGCCACGAGAAGCCTGTTGCCTATGGCCTTGCAATTCAGGCCTTGCTTGACTCTGAGATCCCAGATGGGGAGGCGGAATCGGATAAGGAAGTGGAGAGTCCCGGGTCTGCGGACGACGAAAACCTTGCGGAATACGTGGCTAGAGACCTGAAGGTTGCAATAGGGACAGACGCAGAAGAAGAGCAGCCACTCTACAACCTAGCCGAGGAGGTAGTAATTGCAGCAGGTGCGCCGAAGACAGAATTGTGGGAAAAGGGCGTCGAAAAGTCTATTCCCCTTCAGAGAAAGCCAAAGCGGCAACTTAGATACGCATTCTTTTCTGAACGTCCTGCGCGGCCAGAAGAGCAAGATAGGCTGTGTCGCACCGGATTGATTGGACACTGAACTGAGTGTATTCATGCAGCCGCTCCGAGCGCAA
>JACQDH010000177.1 GCA_016201215.1 Acidobacteriota bacterium
CGGCATGGCCAGACAGAGCTGCGCTACGCCGGCGAGGCGCAGGTCGGAGGCATGATCGCCGCCGTGGGGCAGCGGATGATCGACGTCGCCGCGCGAAAAATGATCCAGCAGTTTTTTGAAAGCGCCGCGGCGCAACTGCACGCTTCGGGTCCCCGACGCTAGTGGCCGTCAGGTGTCAGCCGTTCGTGCAGCAAGCCCTGTCACAGGAGATCACATGAGCGACCTTCGCTACCCGATCGGAAAAGTGCCCTGGCCAGCAGCGGCGGTGACCCACGAGCAGCGGCCGCGCTACATCTCCGATATTGAAGATGCGCCGGCCAGGCTGCGCGCAGCGGTCCAGGGATTATCACCGCAGCAACTCGATACGCCGTATCGACCCGGCGGCTGGACCGTCCGCCAAGTGGCGCACCATCTGCCAGACAGCCATCTGAATGCCTACGTGCGATTCAAACTGGCGCTGACCGAAACGGAGCCGGCCATCAAGACCTACGATGAAAAGCAGTGGGCCGAGCTCGGCGATTCGCGAACGGCTCCCGTGGAGATCTCTTTGGCGCTGCTCGAATCGCTGCACCAGCGCTGGGTTCTGCTGCTGCGGTCACTCCGGCCGGAGGACTTCAGCCGCACGTTCCGGCACCCGGAGATGGGCGTGGTGTCTTTGGACAAGACCCTCTGTCTCTACGCCTGGCACGGCCGGCATCACGTCGCGCACATCACCTCACTGCGCGAGCGCATGGGCTGGGGTGGGGCAAGGTAACAGCGGCGGGTCGCTAGAGTTGTCCCGGGCACGGCGCTAGGAAGCTTCGCCTTTCGCCTTCTGCTCCTGCAATTGTTTCTTCCAACCCAGGATGCGCGCTTGATTGCCCGCTTCTTCGGCTTCAGGGATCATGCCTTTGTGCTGGTAGGCGCGGGAGATGCTCGTGTAGGCGAGGATGTCGTCGGGATCGATCTCGAGGATGCGCCGCGCTGTGGCAATGCAGTTGTCGAAGTCCTGTTTGGCGTAATAGGCCTGCGCCAGGCCGTGCAAAGCATCGGTGTACCCGGGGTCGAGAGCGAGCGCCTTCTGATAGCCGGCGATGGCTTCCTCGAGCTTGCCTTCGCCGAAGCGGTCCACGCCGTCGTAGTAGTAGTCTTCCTTCGTCATGTAGATCTCGCCGCGCGGCCCCCCCCGCATCCCTTTGATCGCACTGTGCGCAAGCAGCCGGGGATTGTATCATCCTCGGGGCGAGGTCCATGCTGAGCGCGCTGCGATACTACTGGATCACGGCAAAAGGCTACCGGCTGCGGCCCTGGCAGAGCCCCTACCTCTGCTGGCGCATGGAGACTTTCTTTGGCAACCAGGCCGCCAATCTCGACGCGCGAGCGTTCTTCCGACTTCTCTGGCGCGAGCGTGCACAACTCCAGCGCTTCCTGCGCTGGGCCGAGGA
The DNA here is from genome assembly GCA_016201215.1 of Acidobacteriota bacterium. GTDB lineage: Bacteria > Acidobacteriota > Terriglobia > Acidiferrales > UBA7541 > QHYU01. Next base: position 1,425 of record JACQDH010000177.1, read on the forward strand.
GCGGCGCCGGGAGCAGCGACGGCGGCAGCCCTAGCCCCGCCGGCCCGGCTGGGTGTGCTTCTCGTGGCTTGGGTTGCATTTAAGGCGTATAATACGAAGAAAGAAAAGTTTGAGGCCTGGGCTTTGAGGAGGGTCGGTGCAAGAGATCAAGATCCTCCAGAAAACCGAAACTCTGCACGAAGCGCGCTGGTGGGAACCCGAAGCGGGCAACAAGGTTCACTGCTACCTCTGCCCGCGGCACTGCCACATCGGCGACGGGCAGCCCGGTTTCTGCTTCATCCGCGTCAACCAGGGCGGCAAACTCTACAGCCTGGGCTATGCCTCGCCCGCCGCGCTGCAGGTTGATCCCATCGAGAAGAAGCCGCTCAATCATTTCCTGCCCGGCACGAAGGTTTTTTCGCTGGGCACGGCCGGCTGCAACATGGGCTGCTTCTTCTGCCAGAACTGGGACATCTCCAAATCCAAGCATGACCAGGTGAACTCCTCCTACCTGCCGCCTGAGGACGTGGTGCTGCTGGCCATCCGCTACGGCTGCCCGTCCCTGGCTTTCACCTACAACGAGCCGACCATCTGGGGCGAGTACGTGATTGACATCTGCCAGGTGGCCCGGGAGTACGGCCTGAACACGGTGATGGTCACCAACGGCTACATCACCTACGACGCGTTTCATGACATTTACGACCACGTCGATGCGGCCAACGTGGACCTGAAGGCGTTCACCGAGAAGTTCTACGGACGCGTCACGCTGACGCATTTGCAGCCCGTGCTCGATGCGCTCCAGTGGCTGAAGAATGAGACCAACGTCTGGTTCGAGATCACCAACCTGATCATTCCCACCCTCAACGACGACCCGCGCGAACTGCGCCAACTCTGCGAGTGGATACTCGAGCACCTGGGGCCGGACGTGCCGCTGCACTTCACCGCCTTCCATCCTGACTTCAAATTGCAGGATAAGCCGCCCACGCCGCCCGCCACCCTGCACCTGGCGCGGAAGATCGCCCGCGAGGCGGGCCTGCACTACGTCTACGAAGGCAACATCGTGACTGACGCCGGCGGCAACACGCTCTGCCCCGGCTGCGGAATCGTGCTGGTGCGGCGCTCGTGGCATCGCGTGCTGGAGAACCTGATCGCCGCCCCCAGCGACGGCCATCCCGCAAGCGGTGCTTGCCCGAAGTGCGGCCACGCCATCGCGGGGCGTTGGACCAACCCGCGCGGCAAGACTCCCCTGAAGGCCTACGAGAAGGCGCAAGCCGTCGCCCAGAAGTACGACACGCTCAACCTCTAGCGACCGAAAATCGAAAAACTTCTTTGTCTGTGGTCAAGGGCCAGGGTGTCTTCGTCTGTGCATTCAGCGCTCGACCTTGTACCGCGCGATCATTCCTTCTTCCATATGCTCGCTCACGTGGCAGTGGTACAGCCACGTCCCTGGATCGTCCGGCACCATGTCCACCGTGACCATCTGGGCCGGCGAGAGGGCGATCACGTCGGTGCGCCTGCCGCCGTCCAGCACGACGTTCCCGTGCCAGTGCGGCGTGTGGAAGTTGAACCCGAAGCCGATGCTGAGCAGGTACCAGCGCACGCGCTCGCCCTTCTTCATCGTCATCATGGGCAGATTGCCGTACATCAGCCCATTAATGGTTGACCTGAAGTTGACCCCCGCGAAGCCGGTCGGGCCGACAAAAGCGAATCGGCCATCCGCATCGAAGGGAATGAACTCACCCTTGTTAGTGCCCTTTGGGTCGTCGGTATGGTGCTCGACGTTGTAGTCGAGGTACCAGCTCTGGTTCTCGTCAAAAATCATGAACAGCGTCACAAATTCGCGGTTCACGTCCTTGGGCCTGCCATCGGCCTGAGCCATGCCGCGACGCGTGACGATGATGGCCCCGACCAGGCCCGAGTTGACGTCAATCATCTCGTTCACGTGCGAATGGTACAGCCAGACCAGTGAGCTCGGGTCGCTTGGGCCCGGACCGGCGCGCTCCAGCACTTCCCAAACGTAGGTGTGTGTTCCGCCGGGAGGCACCGCGCCGCCGTATTTATCGGCCTGGGAGCTGCCGTCGTTGTAGGCCGTTCCCTCTGAGCTTTTCTCGTAAAAGACGCCGTGGGGGTGCATGCTGTAGGGGCGAGAAGCGTGGTTGCGAAACACCACCTTGATCGTGTCGCCCACCTCGGCGCGAAGAATCGGGCCGAGGATGGCGGCATGCTCCCACTCGGGCGGGCGCGGCTTGAGCTTGGTGAGGGTGGCGTCGGTGTACTCGCGGAAAACGGCCTTTCGATAGACGCTGCCGATGCGATGCGGGCCGTGTTCCGTATAGGACTTGGGGATTCCCTCGAACGGTTGGCCGGTGATTTGGTTGATGCCGCTAGGGGCGTAGTTCCATTCGACTTCGTCAGCGGCAACGTAATAGCTCCGCACTTGCCCCTTGGCAGCTGCGGATTTGGTCTGCGCCTCGCACGGCTGGAGTGCAGCAGTGCAGAGAAATGCGAGCGCGGCGAACAAAGTGATCCATCGACTGGGCGCGGCAAATTGCATCGAGTTCTCCTCCTTCAAGTCGTGCCGGGGATGGGCCTTCCGGGCAGCCCGGTGTCAATTACAACGGGGAATGAAGTAGGGAAAAAGTATTCGGATGAACTGTAGAGTGGGCAACTCATCCCGTCGCTGGACCGGGAGATTAGTCCCCGCCCGGCGGGCTGTCAAGGAGTTATAGAAAGTGGTGGTAACCCGGCCCCACGCGCAGCGAGTGGTGCCACGCCAAGGGAAACGCCCACCACACGACCGAACCCAGAATGGCCTGGCCTGCGGCCAAGGGCAGGATGTTGCGCTCTCGCGCGAACATCCAAGCCGTCGCCGTCCCCCCGATAAAGGTCACCGGGACCAGCACCGGGTTGGGCCAGTGCAGCAGGCTGAAGATCGTCCCGGCCAGCAGGGAAGATGCCCAGCCCTTTGACACCACCGCCAGCAGGCGGTTGTTGAGCAGAGATTGCAGGGCGACCTGCTGCAGCAGGCAGAATGCGAAGTAGTTCCAGAGCTGGCGGATCGAGAGAAAGTGCGGGGGAGGGCGTCGCGGCGCCCCCAGCGCGAGCCCGACCGCTAGAAGCAACACGACGAACAGCGAGAAGATCGCCGCGGCCTGGCGCGTTGCCGGCCAGAGGTTATCCGCGCGCCAGCCGAGGGTCCTGGGTGTATCGCGGTGCAGCAGAAAACTGGCCACGAGCCACACCAGGAAAAGCATCCAGGTGCGGGGTGCCGCGGCCTGAAGCCGCCAGATATACCAGGCGAGCAGCAAGGGGATCCCGACGATGTCCAGGAGGGCTAAGCGGCGAAGTGCGCGGGGGCTCACGAGGATATCGAGCGGAAAGACTCCCCGCAAAAGCTATCAGAAAGCGCGAGCGTCCGTCGAGTGGACCGCTGCGCTGGAG
>JACQDH010000165.1 GCA_016201215.1 Acidobacteriota bacterium
CGCGGATGTCGCCGCGGCTGATCTTTTCCAGATGATCAGCGCTGGCGGCGTCGAGTTCTACCGCAAGCCTGGCGGCGCCCGTGCGGGCGAGTTGCTCGGCATGCAGGCGCGGCTCCAGCCCGCAGGCGCGCCCCGCGGTCAGGATGCGCCGCGCTTGGGCCACGGTGAAAGCGCCGCGGTCGCAATAGACGTCGCAGAATTGTGCGAGACCCGCAAACGTTACCGCGGGAATCATCTGCCGCACGAGCAAGTTCACATAGGCGTCCGGGCGACGGCGGAATTCCGGCGGCACGACGTGTGCGCCAAGGAGCGTGGAGACAATGTCGAGCGGCTGGGCATTGCGCAGCTCCCGCAGCAGCTCGAGGGTTTTCAGTTCGGTCGCGGTGTCGAGGCCGTAGCCACTCTTGGCCTCAATGGTCGTCGTGCCGTGGGCAGCAAACAATCGGAGCGCGGCGAGCGCCTTACGCTTCAGTGTTTGGGGTGGGGCGCGGCGGAGCTTGCGCACGGTCGAGAGGATTCCGCCGCCGGCGCGGGCAATCTGTTCATAGGTGGCCCCGGCGATGCGCTGCTCGTATTCGTCGGCGCGGCTGGCGGGGAAAACCACGTGCGTATGCGAGTCCACAAAGCCCGGCAGGACGACGCGGCCGCCCATGTCGAGCTTTCGCGCGCGCCGCGCTTCGGCGAGCCGCACGACCTGCCTCCGGCTTCCCACTGCGGCGATACGGCCGTCGCGCACGAGCACGGCTCCATCGCGGATGAGGCCCGGATCGCCCATTGCGCGGCCGCGACGCGGCACAGGGCCGGCGAAGGTCAGAAGCTGCGCGCAGCCGGTGATCAGCAGGGGACGTGCCATTCGCTGCCGATTCTAATGGTTGTGGGCTGCCCGCGCCACACCGGGGTCACAAGCTTCCCGGGATTGCCATGCGACCCGCGCAGCGATATGATTCAGGGAGGGAGCTATTCTGCTGAGGGAGGAGCTCATGCCTCAGTATTCATTCTTCTGCAACGCTTGCCGGAAGGAATTCTCGGTTGTTCTGACCCTGGCAGAATACGAGAAGGGCGGTGTCAAGTGCCCCCACTGCAAGAGCACTAAGGTGGAACAAAAGTGGGCGGCCTTCTTCGCCGTCACTTCGAAGAAAAGCTAGGCGGCCCGGGCCCGCGGCTGCAGCCGGGTGGTCTGCTGTGTTGCGGCTCGCCGCGGTATCCGCCGGAAATGATTCTCCTGTCCCCGCTTTGCCCCTAAACTCGGTACGAGCCCTTCACCATGCGAGTCCCCTGCAGGAAGCAATCACCCGCGCGGAAAGAAAAGCACGCTCTGCGCCTAGCGCATGGGAATCTTGATGCTGGCCTTGCGGGCGAACTCGATGGCTTCGGGGTAACCGGCGTCAGCGTGGCGCGCGACGCCGATGCCCGGGTCGTTGGTGAGCACACGCTCGATGCGCGCGGCCATCTCCCTGGTGCCGTCGGCGACGGTCACCTGGCCCGCGTGCTGCGAATAGCCGATGCCCACGCCGCCGCCGTTGTGAATGGAAACCCATGAGGCGCCGCTCGCGGTATTGAGCATGGCATTGAGCAGGGCCCAGTCGGCCACAGCGTCTGAACCATCAAGCATTTTTTCGGTTTCGCGGAAGGGCGAGGCCACCGAGCCGCAGTCCAGATGGTCGCGGCCGATAACGATGGGCGCCTTGAGCTCTCCGCGTGCGACCAAGTCGTTGAGCGCCAGGCCGAATTTGTCCCGCTCGCCATATCCCAACCAGCAGATGCGCGCGGGCAGGCCCTGGAAGCGCACGCGCTTCTGCGCCAGCCGAATCCAGCGGCTCAGGATTTCATCATGCGGAAAAAGTTGCAGCACGAGCTCATCGGTGCGGTGGATATCTGACGGTTCGCCGGAGAGCGCCACCCAGCGGAACGGCCCGCGGCCTTCGCAGAACAGTGGCCGGATGTAGGCCGGCACGAAGCCGGGGAAGTCGTAGGCGTCTTCGATGCCCTGCTGGTAGGCGAAGGTGCGGATGTTGTTGCCGTAGTCAAACGTCACCGCACCAAGCTTCTGCAGGTCCAGCATGCCGCGCACGTGCACGGCAATCGATTCCGTCGAGCGCTTGCGGTACTCCTCCGGGTCGCGCCGGCGTAGCTCGAGTGCTTCTTCGAGCGGGATCCCGCGCGGCACGTAGCCGTTCAGCGGATCGTGCGCGCTGGTCTGGTCGGTCAGCAGGTCGGGCACGACCCCGCGGCGCGCCAGTTCGGGGATGACGTCGGCGCAGTTGCCCACCAGACCCACCGACGCCGCCTCGCGCTTGCGCACCGCGTTCTTTAGAATGCGCAGCGCCTCGTCGAGGTCGTTGACCATAACTTCGCAGTAGCCGGTCTTCACGCGCCGCTTGATGCGCTCGGGATCGACGTCAATCCCGAGGAACGCCCCGCCGTTCATCGTCGCCGCGAGCGGTTGCGCACCGCCCATTCCGCCCATGCCACCGGAAACGGCGAGCTTGCCGGCCAGGTCGCCGCCGAAATGTTTGCGCGCGGCGGCCGCGAAGGTCTCATAAGTGCCCTGCAGGATTCCCTGCGTCCCGATGTAAATCCAGCTCCCGGCGGTCATCTGGCCGTACATCATCAGGCCGGCGCGCTCGAGCTCGCCGAACTCCTTCCAGTTGCTCCAGTGGCCGACCAGGTTGGCGTTGGCGATCAGCACGCGCGGGGCGTAAGGATGGGTGCGAAAGATGCCCACCGGCTTGCCCGACTGCACCAGCAGCGTTTCATCGTTTTCCAGGGCGCGCAGAGATTTCACGATCGCCTGGAAGCATTTCCAGTTGCGTGCGGCCTTGCCTGTGCCGCCATAGACGATCAGCTCCTCGGGCCGCTCGGCGACCTCGGGATCGAGGTTGTTCATCAGCATGCGCAGGGCGGCCTCCTGCTGCCAGCTCTTGCAGGAGATCGCGGTGCCACGCGGGGCGCGCACGGGCAGGTAGCCCGCCGCGTTTTCAACGCTCACTTTGGCCATGGCAGGATACCTCTCGGTCATCTTAACGCAGAAAAGACGCGCCAGCCATCAGCGGTCGATGCGGCGGCCTGAAGGCCGCCGCAACAGAATCGCCGGCGGTCCATTGCGCGGAACCTCGGGGCTGCGATAGATTGAAGGGCAGAACTTTCATGGGCTATCCCTCGCTCACGCAATGCCTGCTCGAAGCGGTGGACCGCTACCGCAGCCCCCACGCGCAGATGTACAAGACCGACGGACAGTGGCAGAGCATCTCCGCAGACGAGATGCTGCGACGTGTTGCGGGGCTCGCCCGGGCGCTCGCCGAACTGGGAGTGGAGGCGGGCGACCGCGTCGGTCTGTTCTCGTCGAACCGGCCCGAATGGCACATCACCGATTTCGCCATCCTTGGGTTGGGCGCGGTAAACGTGCCGGTCTATTTCAACGAGTCTCCGGAACGCATGATCTACATCCTTAACCACTCCGGCGCCAAGGTGGTACTGACCGCGGGCGCCGACCAGGCGCGGCGCTTGCTTGCGTGCCGCGAGCGCCTTCAGGCCATCGAGCACGTGATCGTCGCCGGCGCACCCCCGGAGATCGACGGTGACATCCTGCGTTACGAAGCGCTAATCGCTGGAGCGGGCGATGCCGAGGTGGCGGCTTACCGCCGCCGCGCCGCGGAGGTTACGTCCGACCGACTCGCCACCATCATCTACACCTCGGGCACCACCGGCGAGCCCAAGGGCGTCATGCTGACGCACGCGAACATCAGCTCAAACCAGGCCGATTCGTTTCGCACGCACAACTACAGCCCGCGCGACACCGCGCTGTCGTTTCTCCCGCTCGCGCACGTCTATGAGCGCCTGATGGGCTACGGCTACCTGTTCCACGGCGTGAGCATGGCCTACGTCGAGAGCATGGAGCAGGTGGCGGCGGCGTTGCTGGAAATCCGGCCCACGGTGGGCGCGGCGGTGCCGCGCTTCTTTGAAAAGTTCTACGCGAACATGATGGAGACTGGGCACCGCGCCACCGGCTTCAAGCGGCAGGTCTTTGACTGGGCGCTGCGCGTTGCGGGCGAGGCCATGCCGTGGCGCGCCTATGGGCGTCCGGTGCCGCTGCGCGTCAAGCTCGAATGGCTGCTGGCCGACTGGCTGGCCTATTCCCGGATCCGCGCGGGAATGGGCGGGCGGGTGCGCGCGTTCATTTCCGGCGGCGCGCCGCTGGCGCGCGAGCTGGCGGAGTTCTTCTGGACCGTCGGCGTGCCGATCTACCAGGGCTATGGGCTGACGGAAACTTCGCCGGTGGTCGCCAACAACGTGCCGAACGCGAACCGCGTGGGCACGGTCGGCAAACCCATTCCCCATGTCGAGGTGCGCATCGCCGACGACGGTGAAATCCTGGTGCGCGGGCCGTGCGTGATGCGCGGCTACTACCTGAAGCCTGCTGAGACGCGCGAGGTGCTGAGCGATGCTGGCTGGCTGGCCACCGGCGACGTCGGTTATCTCGACCCCGACGGCTATTTGGTGGTCACCGACCGCAAGAAAGACCTGCTGAAGACCGCGGCGGGGAAATTCGTGGCGCCGCAGCCGATCGAGAACACGCTGAAGTCGAGCCCGTTCATCTTGAACGCGGCGGTGGTGGGTGACAGGAGAAAATTTGTCGCCGCGCTCATCGTGCCCCATTTCGCCAACGTCGGAGCCAAGGCGCGCGAGCTTGGCATGGAATTCTCATCGCGCGCCGAGCTGGCCGCGCATCACTGGGTGCATGAGCTCATCTCGCCCAGTACGAGACCATCAAACGCTTCGCCGTGCTCGACGAGGATTTTACCTTCGACAACGGCGGGCTGACCTACACCATGAAGCTCAAGCGGCGCGTCGTCGAGGAGCGCTATGACGACATCATCGACCGGCTCTACGCCGACCTGGAAGAGCCGCGCCCGCAGCCGCAGGTGTAGGGGCGGGCTTCGGTCCGCCATCGGTAGCGCCGGCATGTTGCCGGCCGTGGGACCGCGAATTTGCGGAAGAGGCAAACCCGCCGGCTGGAAGCCGGCGCTACGCAAACAGTTGGTCTTCCGCCGGGCCCGGAGTAGAATCAGCCGAGGAGCGCAATCGTATGAACGATCAACTGGTCATTGCCGGCCGCGCGTTTCGTTCGCGGCTGATTGTCGGCACGGGAAAATACCGCAGCTTTCAGGAGATGGTCCGGGCGCACGAGGCCTCCGGCGCGGAAATGGTTACCGTCGCCGTTCGCCGCGTCAACCTGACCGACCGCACCAAGGAATCGCTGCTCGACTACATCGACCGCAATAAATTCTTCATCCTGCCGAACACGGCCGGCTGCTACACCGCTGAGGAAGCCATCCGCACGGCGCGGCTCGGGCGTGAGGTCGGCCTGTCGGAATGGGTGAAGCTCGAGGTGATCGGCGACCAGCAAACGCTTTTCCCCGACACCGAGCAGTTGGTCGCTGCGACGAAAACCCTTGTGAAGGAAGGTTTCGTCGTGCTGCCCTACACCAACGACGACTTGGTGGTCGCGCGCAAGCTGATTGACGCCGGTGCCGCGGCGGTGATGCCGCTGGGCGCGCCGATCGGCTCGGGCATGGGCATTCAGAACGAGGCCAACATCCGCATCCTCCGCGAACGCGTCACCGAAGTGCCGCTGGTTGTGGACGCGGGCGTGGGCACCGCGTCCGACACCACTGTGGCCATGGAGTTGGGCGCCGACGGGGTGCTGATGAACACTGCCATCGCCGAAGCGCACGACGCCGTGCTGATGGCCGAGGCCATGCGCCATGCCGTCGAAGCCGGCCGCAAGGCGTATCTCGCCGGCCGCATCCTGAAGAAGCTTTACGCTTCGGCATCGAGCCCGCTCGCCGGCGTGGTGCGCTAGCCGCCGCGAAACCTCACCACGTGCGGAAGAGCAGGTGCCAAGTCACGTTGACCAGCGCGTGCACCAGCGCCGAGGCGAAGATGGAATCTGTGCGCCGCCATGCCCGGCCGTAGAAGATTCCCGCAATCGTAGCCAGCAGCACGTACCTCCAGTTGGGAAACACATTGTTGTTGGTGATGTGCGCGAGGCCGAAGATCACTGCGGCTGCGATTGGGCCCAGTGTGGCGCCGCCAAAGGTCTTTGAGAGAAGGTTCTGGAGCAGCCCGCGAAATAGAAACTCCTCCGGCCACGCGGTGAACAAGAAGATTCCCAGTGCGGTCAGCGGCAGTGTCTTCAGGTGCGCGAAGGTGGGCTCGAAGCGGAGGAAACCGATCGCCAGGCCCAAGGGAATCACGATCGCTGCCAGCAGCGCGAAGTTCAATCCCACCGCGCGACCTGTGCCGCGGCCCCAGGCGACCGTGTAGCCCACGCCGTCCAGCCGCCGCACGAAGAGAAACGCGGCAATGCCCACGTTCAAGGCCAGAAGCACCGTCAGGATGTAACCCAAGTGCGCGCTGGGATAGGGCCACAGGGAATACAGCCAGCGGAACTTCACCGGTATCCAGAGCGCTGCAACGGCCGCGTAGTCTTGCCAGGCGCCTGCCGGCCGTTCGCGGGCGGTCGCCACCAGCAGGACAGGAAGCAGCAAGTAGGCGGCAGCCACTCCGGTCCGCCACCACGCAAAACTATTTGTCCCCAGGGCGTAAATCAGGTATGCAGGGAGCGGTAAAAGCGCAACGGCCAAGCCGCCGTGCGAGCCGAGCAGGCCGGCGACGCGTTCCTGCACGCCTCGCGCGGCGGTCAGCAGGGCCACCGCGAGCAAGATTGCAAAGACGCCCAGCGTGACGGCGAAACGATGGCCCCCATAACCCAGCCAGGTGCCGTAAAATGCCGCGACGAAGCCCAACGCTGCCCAGAGCCCGAGGGCCGCGGAAAAACCCAGTTGGCGTTCGCCGGACATGGGGCGATAGTGTAGCGCAGAGGCTCCTCCAATTTGCCGGGTTTTGGACGAGGAGCAACCAGGGATGAGTGGCGAGTGATCAACGCTCTTCTGCAAATTCCTTTTCGCGCAGGGAACTGAAATGGCTGAGCAAGCGAAGATGCGGTTGGCTTACATTGACTGGATGCGCGGGCTGGCCTGCCTGCTGATGTTCCAGACGCA
>JACQDH010000157.1 GCA_016201215.1 Acidobacteriota bacterium
CATCCTACCCCGCAGCCCTGCGCGGGTCAATCGCATCACACCCAGGCACGGGGAAATGGAAGCGCGCGACACCAGTGATCCTTTCGGCACCACTCTTTGCGATCCGCGGGACGCGGGCTACAATGGGGCGCGGACGGAAGGGGAAGCGCGCTCCCCGCGCTTGAAACACCCGGGGCACAGGCTCACAGGCTTTCTCATGGGCAGAAGCGGACCCAACTCTTGCACGCTGGAGCGTGACACTTGCGTGCCGTGATCACCGGCGGCGCGGGTTTCCTCGGCTCGCACCTCTGCGATTATCTGATCGCGCGTGACTGGGAAGTGTTGTGCATAGACAATCTGGTCACCGGGGCGGAGTTGAATGTCAGCCGCCTGTTGGCGAATGCGAGGTTCCGTCTGGTGCAACACGACGTCACGCGTTACATCGAGGTCTCCGGGCCTGTGGATTACGTGCTGCACTTCGCCTCGCCGGCCAGCCCGGTGGATTATCTGAAGCTTCCCATCCAGACACTTAAGGTCGGCGCGCTCGGCACGCACAACACCCTCGGGCTGGCCCTGGCCAAGAAGGCAAAGTACCTGCTGGCTTCGACCTCGGAGTGCTACGGGGATCCGGAGGTGAGCCCGCAACCGGAAACCTACTGGGGCCACGTCAACCCCATCGGCCCGCGGGGCGTCTACGATGAGGCGAAACGCTTCGCTGAGGCCATGACCATGGCTTATCACCGCGCCCACGGCGTGGACACGCGCATCGTGCGCATCTTCAATACGTACGGTCCGCGCATGCGACTGAACGACGGTCGCGCCTTGCCGAACTTCGTCCACCAGGCTCTCACCGGCCAGCCCATCACTGTGTACGGGGACGGTCGGCAGACGCGCAGCTTCTGCTACGTCTCCGACCTGATTGAGGGTATCCATCGGCTGATGCAGTCCAATGAGCACGGGCCGACGAACATCGGCAACCCGCAGGAGATCACGATCCTCGAATTCGCTAAGCGCATCCGCACGCTCACCGGTTCGACCGTGCCCATCGTCTTCAAACCCTTGCCGCAGGACGACCCGCGGCAGCGCTGTCCGGACATCAGTAAGGCCCGGCGTATCCTGAACTGGGAGCCAAAGGTGAATCTGGAAGAAGGCCTGCAGCTCACCCTGGACTTTTTCCGCCAGCAGGTCGCCGCAGGCAATCGCGCAGGTTAATCCTGAGAATACTCAGGATCGCAGGTGCGTCTCCAACCGGCCGGGATGCAAACCGACTTGTGTCTCGTCTCTGACCCGATCTCGGTCAGGGCGTGGCCGAGCCCGCGGCGACATCCTGCCGGCCGATGGAGTGGTACTCGAAGCCGAGCTTTTTCATTGCCTCAGGGTCGAGCAGATTGCGCGCGTCGAGCACCAACGGTCGCGCGAGCGTGTCGCGGATGCGCTGCCAATCGAGCTGCCGGAACTCCTCCCATTCGGTCAGAATCAGGAGCGCGTCGGCACCGGGAGCGACGGCGTAGGGGTCCCGGTCGTAACCAATCTGCGGAAACACCTTGCGGGTCTTTTCCATCGCCTCCGGATCGCACGCACGCACTTGCGCGCCCTCGGCGAGCAGCCGCCCGATCACTTCGATGGCCGGAGCATAGCGGATGTCGTCAGTATTGGGCTTAAACGCCAGCCCCAAGACGGCGATCTGCTTATCCTTCAGCACCCAGAGCGCCCGCCGGACCTTGTCGAGAAATTGATCGATGCGGCGCTTGTTGACCTTTTCGGCTTCCTTCAACAGCCCAAAGTCCACGCCAGCACGCTCGGCAAGGCGAATAAACGCCTGGACATCCTTCGGGAGACAGAAACCGCCGAAGCCCAGGCCCGCGCGCAGGAACTGCTGCCCGATCCGCGGATCCAGGCCCATAGCGCGAGTGACCTCTTCAACGTTGGCACCCAGCCGCTCGCACAGGTCGGCGACGGCATTGGCGTAAGAAATTTTCAGCGCAAGGAATGAATTCGAAGCGTGTTTGATCAACTCAGCGCTGTTGATCGTGGTCACCAGCAGTTGGGGCGCCGTCGGCGGGCAGATGGGCCTGTGCACCGGGCAGCGGAAGCGGCCCTCGAGGACGGGGCGGTAGATTTCGCGCAACTGGTGCTCAGTGGCCGAGTCTTCCACGCCGACGACGATGCGGTCCGGATTGAGGAAATCCTCGACGCCGGTGCCTTCGCGCAGAAATTCTGGATTCGAGGCCACGCGAAACGTTACCCCGAGATTGCGGCGATACACCGCCAGCACGCGCTTCAGCTCCTGGCCCGTCTGCGCCGGCACGGTGCTCTTCTCAATCACCAGCGTGGGGACACGCGCTTCGGTAGCGATCAGTCGGGCCACGTTGTCAATCGCCGAAAGGTCCGCTTCCCCGTTTTCGAGTGGCGGTGTGCCCACGCAGATGAAGATGGCCTCGCCGGCGCGGACGGCCTCACCCACGTCGCCGGTGAAGCGGAGCCGGCCAGCGTTGCGGCTACCCGCCAGTATCATGTCCAGATAGGGCTCGTAGATGGGCAACCGCCCGGCCTCGAGCATGGCGATGCGCGCGGCGTCGTTATCGGTGCACACGACGTGATGGCCGACCTCGGCCAGGCATCCGCCGGTCACCAGACCGACATATCCGCACCCAATGACTGAGATTCGCAAGCCGCATCTCTCCTTACGATTTCGATCGTTCAGTGTCCGGAAGCTAGAAGCGTCCCATTCTCGCCCATCCGGCGCGCGCGGAAAAGAGAAAACTCGCTCTTCCCCAGGCGGGTTTCTCAAACCGAAAGGCTTAGGATTTTGTCAGGGAAAAATTGCCGATGATCAAGGCATCAATCCCAGAACAAAAGTAGCTCCGCACGGCGTCCCGCGGCGTGATCACAAGGGGCTCACCAAAAAGGTTGAACGAAGTGTTGACCAGCAGCGGCGCGGGCGCATGCTCGCCGAAGCGCTTCAACAGTCGCCAGAGCAGAGGATTGGCCTCGCGCTCGACCACGTGCAGGCGCACGCGATTCTCCGGCAGCAGAAAGTCCTTGACCAGGTCGAGCGCGTCCGGCCGCACCCAGCCCATTGTGGCCATGAACCGTGCCGATGGACGACACTCGAAGTAACGGTTGCAATCCTCTGCGGCCACGGAGATCGCAAAGGGCCGAAACGTCTCGCGGTGTTTCACATACTCGTTCAAGTTCTCTTTGACGTAAAGCGCCCAGGGCGAAGCCAGCAGGCTGCGATTACCCAGGGCGCGCGGGCCGAATTCCGCGGCGCCCTGGAACCAGCCGATGATCTTGCCGGCTTCGAGCTGCCGCAGGGCCTCCTCGATCTTTTGCTCCTCGCCCTCGTGCCAGCGATAGCGGGCCTTGCAGTTCTCCACCACCTGCTTGATCTCCTGATTCGAGTAGCTCGGCCCCCAAGAGACGTGTGGGGGCGGGTCGAGCCGCGGCATGCCTAACTGTTCGTGCCACACCAGCCACGCAGCCCCCAGGGCGGTACCCTCATTGCCGGCGGCAGGCTGCACGAAGACCTGCTCGAAGCCGCTGCTCTTTTCCACGGCCGCGACCAACAGAGGGTTCAAGAAAAGCCCTCCCGCAAGGCAGAGCGCGCAGGCGCCCGTCTTCTGCCGATAGGCTTCAGCAAGTTCCGCGACGACGGTGGCGCAGGCCTGCTGCACGCTGGCCGCCAGTTGGCGCCGCAGCGTCTCGCTGAGTGCAGCGCCGCGCGACCCCTGGCGCTCACCAGAAGAAGCTGGCGGTTCGATGCCCAGCCGGCGGTAAAACTTCTTCGAGAAGGCGATGCGGCCCGCCAGGCCGCGATTGAAGTAGCTGGAATGCAGGCGCGGCAAGGCGCCGGGGGTCGGGCGCAGCATTTCCAGAAAAAGGTCTTTGAACATAGGCTCGCCTTCCAAGCTCAACCACTGCGTTTTGTGCTCGCTCCGGTGCGGGGCGAAGCCGAGCAGGTCAGTCACCTGCGTGAACACCCAGCCGAGCGAGTGCGGGAACGGGATCGTGCGCAGCGTGCGGATGCGGTTTCCTTCGCCCAGCGCCACCATTCCCGAACGGCCGTCGCCCTGCTCATCGAGGGTAAGGATGATCGCGTTCTCGGCCGGAGAAGCGTAGTAGGCGCTGGCCGCATGGCAGAGGTGATGCTCAAGCCGCAGGACGCGGCTTCCGGGGACGTGCGCCATGAGTTTCAGGACGCGGAGATTGTTTAGCTCGCGGCCCAACTCACCCAGCGCCTTGGATTGATAGTAGCCGCTGGGAACCGGAGCGAAGGGAGTCAATCGCGCGCGGAGCCAGGCCTGTCGCGCCCAGGCACGCACGGGACGGCTGGCCACGGCGACATAGGGAACGTCGTGCCAGCCGATGCCCACTTTTTCCAAGCAGAACTGGATGGCCTTGCGGGGGATGCCGCCCAGTCTGCGCGAGCGCCCCAGCTTGCTTTCCTCCATCGCCGCAAGGATGCCCGTGTTGCCGAGCAGCGCCGCCGCCGAGTCATGTGCGAGGCCTGAGAGTCCAAGAATGTACATCTAGCCGACCATCGGAAAGAACCGGCGAATGCCCGCTGCAGAATAAAACATCCTGGGGGAAACTGCGCTAGTCACGACCGCGGCGGGAAAAGGAGCCTCTGGCGAGCAGGCCGCGAAGCCCGAGCAGCAGCAGCCGGGGTTGATTAACGCAGAGATGCCAGAGGACGCGAGCCGCGTCGTCGCGCGAATAGACGCTGAGCGAGCGTCGGGCCGAAGCGTTCAGCAGATCCACCAACCGGCTGTACTCGGCCTGCTGGAAGTGGTGCAGCGTCTTGCGGATGAGCAGGTGCAAATCGAGTTCGCGGCGCAGCGCGCGCAACTCGCGGCTGCGCCCGCCGTTCAGGATCGCTTCGGCTACTCCCAGCGCGCCGCGAAAGCCGGTGACAATCCCGCCGACGGTGGTCACTTTCACCTGCGCGGCGGCATCGCCGACCAGGTAAACGCGCCCCGCGCCCACGCTGCGCCCCACCGGCACCCCCCACTTGTACACTGGAATCTTCGCGCCCTGGAAGGAGAGTGGCTCGAAGCGGCGCTTTTCGAGGAATGTTTCGAGGCAACGGCGGGTTTCCTGGCCGTCTTCGCCGATCAGGCCGAGCGCGCCCTGCGTCGGCGACTCGGGGATCAGCCAGTAAAAATAGGGTGTGTCTTCCGGCACGAACCATACCCGCACCGTGCCTGGCGGATACCCCGCAGGCAGCGGCACAATCGCCTGAATCAACGGCACGGTTTCCTGCCGCGGCCAGCCGGCGGCCTGCGCCACCTTGCTCAGGGCGCCGTCGGCCCCGACCACAGTTTCGGCAGGGATCTGCTCCTGCCTGCCGTCCCGGGCGCGCTCCACGGTCAAGCTGAGACCCTTGCCGTCCCCTTCGAGGCCCACGAAGCGCCGCCCGAATTCCAACTGCGCTCCGGCGCGCTGTGCCTGCTCGGCGAGCCCGCGAATGAGGTTGGCGCGCTCGATGATCAGGTCGGGCCGCTCGAGTTGAACAGCCGCCGCCCGGCCGTCAGTGAAGAGTTCAAACTGCCAGATCTCATTGACGATGGAACTCTCACTCACCGGACCGAGCAGGTCGCGCATTCGGCTGGTCACAATGAGCGTGCGCGGGGTCGGGTCCAACTGTTCAGCCCACTCCAGCACCCGAACCGGACGGCCCGCGCGCGCCAGAAGACCGGCGGTGAAGAATCCGGCAGCCGATCCACCCACCACGGCAACCGGCCGGTGGCCTTCCTTCATCGCGCGGTAATCCGAATCAGGTTGCAGCGTAACCTTCCCGTTTCGCGGTTTGTCTTCTCAGGTGCAACGCCCTTGGCCGGCGCAAACAATGAGGGCCAGCAAGCGGAAAACTCTCTACACCCTGCGAACGGGCGGCGCGCCGCGCAGTCTGACCCGAACGTGAGCCCACTCGTCATCCTTACTACCCATTTCGTCAGGATGGAGAGGGCGCGCGAGCAGTATATCCAATCGCCTTAAATGCGCAAGCAGGACAAGTGGGCGTGATGGAAGCCCATCCACCGGACGGCCGAGCGCAGCCTGGGGGCCTAAGCAGGCTTCTGACGCGGCTGCTGGCGTTCGTAGGGAGCGCGCTCAAGAAGTGCCACCACGACCAGCACAGCCACAACCGTGAGCGCCCCCAACACATACCCCTGGCGCGCGGACAGGCGGCTGAGGACGAGCGCAAGGATGCCAAACACCGCGCCCAGGCCGTAAAGCGCCAGCACGGCCCGGCGCTGGCCCAGACCCAGGTTGGCCAGCCGGTGCGCGGTGTGGTCTTTGCCAGGCGTGGTAAAGGGCAGAAACCCGCGGCGGGAACGCGAGATGGAGACCAGCGTGGTATCGAAGATGGGGACGCCCAGGATCATGACCGGGATCATCCAACTGGTCTCGTGCGGCAAACTGGTCAGGCGCAACTTCAGCCCGAGCGTGGCCATCAGGAAGCCGAGCAACATTGCGCCGCCATCGCCCATGAAAATCTTGGCGGGCTTGAAGTTCCACCGCAGGAAGCCCACCGCGGCGCCGAGGACCGCCGCGGCGAGTGTGCTGACCAGGACCTGGCCGCTCCAGGTCGCGAAGACAGTAAAAAACACCGAGGCCATGGCCGCTACACCCGCGCACAGGCCGTCCATGTGATCGAAGATGCTGAAGGCGGCGGTGATGCCCACGACCCAGAGGAGTGTCAGACCAGCGTCAGCGACCTGAGCCGCGAGCCCTGGCCGGATGGCCTCAAATAGTTGGACGCGAATGCCCGCGGCTATCAGGATCACGGCAGCCAGTGGCATGCCGACAAACAATTTGATCTGATGATGTAGCAGGCCGCGGTCGTCGAGAATCCCCACCAGCGCCACCAGGGTCGCTCCCGCAAAAATGCCGACCATCTGCGCGCGGGCTTGGCCGCCCATCGACACAACAATGGCCAGCACCACACCGAGATAGATGGCCAGGCCGCCGAGCAGCGGGATGGGCGTCAGATGCACCTTGCGCGGGCCGGGATGATCCACCATACCCATGCGCAGCGCCAGCGCGCGGACCGGCACAGTGAGGCTGAGGGAAGCAAGCAGGGCGACGGTGAAAGCGATCAGAACCGGCGGCACGGGGGCTCTCCGCGAATGCTCAGTTCAACGTTCGGTCAACATCTTGTCCAGGATCCGTTTGACTTGCTCGCGGTCCTTGGTCTTGTAATACCAGTCGATGGTGTGGCGCAAGCCTTCCTTGAACATCACCTGCGGCTCCCAACCCAGCAACCGCTTGGCCAGGGAATTGTCCGCCACGCGGTTGAGCGGCCCAGTGGGCATATCCGGGCGCAGCTTGATCTCAGCCCTGTGGCCGGTGCATTCGAGCACCATCTTCACCGCGTCAATGACGCGCACACGCTCCATCGTGCCCAGGTTGACGGCCGTGCCGTCGTCGATTTTCTCCGCGCTCAGGATGGTCCCTGAAACGATGTCGTCGATGTAGGTCCAGTTGCGGATCTGCGTGCCGTCGCCCCAGACTTCAAACGGGTTTTGTCCCACAAACGCCCGCGCGATCATGGCGATGACCGCGTGGTTTTCGACGCCTCGCGGGCCGTACACGGTGAAGTAGCGGCACGACGCCGCCCGGAGCCCGTGTTCCCGAGCATAGGCCTGCAGGGTGAACTCAGCCATCAGCTTGGCCCAGCCGTACATGTTGTCAGCGTCGTTGGGACCTTTGGTCAGGTCCTCAGTCAGGTAGATCTCTTTGTTTACATCGGACTGCAAGAAGTTCGGATAGACGCAGCCAGACGACGCGAAAACGACTTTCTTGACCTTGGCCTTCAGCGCCTCGGCAAACACCAAGCCGTCGAGAAAAAAGTTGGAGGCCGGGCCGGCCTGGTGGAGGTCCACGTAGCCGCGCCCGCCGTGGTCGGCTGCCAGGTGGAATACCGTGTCGATGCCCTCCATGGCCGCGCGCGTGATGCCCGGCTCGCGCAGATCGGCCTGCAGAAAATCCAGATGTTCGTTGGCCAGATGAGTGCGAATGTTCTCCAGTCGCCCGCTGGTCAGATCGTCCACGACGCGCACCGTGGCGCCGCGCTCGACCAGCCGGTCCACCAGAGTGGAGCCGATAAACGAAGCCCCACCGGTGACCAGCACTTTCCGATTAGTCCACATCGTTGCCCCGGGGTTCACCGCTTGCCGACCTCCTCGATGGTTTCCATAAAAATTTTCAACTGCGTCACTCTATCATAAGTCCCGGCGATCTCCCGCGCGCGCCGGCCCATGTGCGCAAGTTGTGCAGGGTCGCGAGCCAGCACCCGCACGGCCTCGGCAATGCCTTCCGGGTCGTCGGGATCGGCAGCGATACCGCAACCGGTGCGGCGCACGATGCGCACCACGTCGCTGTGCTCGGGTGCCACGGCCAGCACCGGCCGCCCCGCCGCGAGAATCGGATAGAGCTTGCTCGGCACGACCACTCCTTCGAGACCCCGCTTCACCGTCACCACGTGCAGGTCCCCGGCCGCCAGCACGCAGGGGATCTGCTGGGGCGGCCGAAACGGTAGGAACCGGACAGCAGTACAGCCTGCTGCAGAGGCTTCGATCTGCGGGCGCACTGCTCCGTCGCCGACAAAGACCAGCCCGACCCCGTCGCTTTGCAGCAACCGAGCCGCACGCGTCAGGGTGTCCCAGGCGCCATAGAATCCCAAGTTGCCTGCGTGCAGCAACACAAAGGGAAAACCGCAACGGATCTCCTGCGCCACCGGATCGGTCGCTGGAGGCACGGTCTCCGGCAATGCCACGCCGTCGCGGACAACAGCCACGCGCGCCGGGTCCACGCCCTTGGCGACGATGCGGTCGCGCATATCTTCGCCCAGTACGATGACCCGAGCCGCGTGCCGCAGGGCACGCCTGTGCATGTTTTCCCAGCCGTCCACCCACCGGCTTGGGCGGACAATCCCGCCGCCCAGGGCCATGTCGGGATACAGGTCGCGGATGTTGTACACAAAGGGGCGTCCCGTTAGCTTGGCCACCATGGCGCCGACGATGCCCGCAAACGGCGGGTCGGTCATGGCCAGAACAACGTCGGCGCGGATGGCCAGGGCGCGCGGCACCGCTAGGGAAACATAGGTCAGGTAGTTGCTCACGCGGCCGCGCATCCGGAAACGCGGATAGGTGGTCGAACCCACGCGCTCTACGGTGATGTTGCCATGCACCTCGCGCCGCAGGAAGTAATAGGGATGCCGCTCGGAGGGATCATAGGAGGGGCGCCCGGCCAGAACCGTGACCCGGTGGCGTTCGGCCAGCGCTTCCGCCACCATCGCCGCCATCTTCGCGGTGGCAGAGATGTCCGGCGGGTAATATTCATTCAGGAGAAGAATGTGCACGCCAGCACCTGGGAGGGACCTGTCGCTAAAGGCAATCCTGTAATCTCGTGCGTCACCTGACTAGGAGCATTTCGAGTGCCCCCCGGAACGGCGAACCTGCGGATTCGTTTCTCCCCGCGCAGCCGGCTCAACGATGCGAATCCTCGTTTTCGGCAGCCGCGGCCGGCCTGCGGATGAGGGTATTGCCCAGCACCAGCGCGTCCATCTTCGTTCGCAGGAAGCATTCAATGGCTTCTTCCGGCCGGCAGACGATGGGTTCGTTGTCGTTGAAGGAAGTGTTCAACACCACAGGGACGCCGGTCAGGTTACCAAACTCGCGGATCAGACGCCAGTAGCGCGGGTTGGCTGCGCGGCTGACGGTTTGCAGCCGCCCTGTGCCGTCCACATGCGTCGGCGCGGGAATCTCCGTACGTTTTTCCGGGCGCACCGCGTAGGCCAGGGTCATGAACGGCGAAGGGTACGCCTTCACAAAATACTCGCCGGTGGCCTCCTCGAGAATCGAAGGGGCAAAGGGACGGAAGACCTCGCGGTGCTTGATCCGGCGGTTGAGGATGTCCTTCATCTCCGCGCGCCGCGGGTCCGCGACGATGCTGCGGTTGCCGAGCGCCCGCGGCCCCCATTCTGCGCGTCCCTGGAACCACCCCAGGATTCTCCCATCGGCAATCTGCTGTGCTGCCGCCCGGGCCAGCGCCTCCTCCGGCAGCTCGGCGACCTCCAATCCGGAGCTCACCAGCCGGCTGCGCTCGACCGCAGCGCACATCTGCTCCTGCGAGTAGCCCGGTCCCCAGTAGGAATGATCCATCACAAACGAGCGCGGGCGGTTGAGGACCTGGTGATAGACGTAGTATGCGGCGCCGACTGCCAGGCCAGCGTCGCCTGCAGCGGGCTGGACGTACACTTGCTCGAAGGGCGTGCGGTCGAAGATTTTTCCGTTGGCCACGCAGTTGAAGGCCACGCCCCCAGCCAGGCAGACGGCCTTTTGCCCGGTTCGCCGATGGAGCGCGTTGAGCAGCTCGAAAAGCACCTCTTCGAGCCGAGCCTGCATGGTCGCAGCGACATTCTTGTGGTGCTGCTCGACGGGCTGCTCTGCTGCGCGGGCCGACCCCAGCCGCTGCTCGAGATATTCGGAAAACAGGCGCCCAAGCTCGGGAGTCTTGCCCGCTTCGCGCCAGGTCATGTCCGGGCCGGTGCGGTGGTGCGAGAAGTATTCGAGGGCCAGGCGGAAACCCAGTTTCCCATTGCTGCGCCCGCGGCTACGGACGATCCTGCGAAATTCGTCGAGGTAGGCCAGCTCGCCGTACGCGGCCAGGCCCATCACCTTGTACTCATCGCCGAATTTCCAGAAGCCGAGGTACTGGGTGATCGCGGTGTAGTACATCCCCAGCGAGTGAGGAAACGCGATGGCATCATGTACGCGCAGGCGGTGGCCTTCGCCCGTCGCCCACATCGTGCTGGCGAAGTCGCCCAGACCGTCGGCCGACAGCACCGCGGCCTGCTCGAAAGGGGACACGAAGAAGGTGCTGGCCAGGTGCGCCTGGTGATGCTCGACGCGATGGAAGCGCGCGCGGATGCGCTGCGGGTCCACGTCCAACGCGCGCGCCAGCGCCTCCGGGATTCCAGTAAACCTGGCCAAGACCTTGGCGCGTTCCCGGGCGAAGCGCGGCATGCGCAGGGCATAGAGCAGCTTGGTGCCGATGCGCGCCCAGGGATTGCGCGGGATGGCGACGTGGTCCACTTCCTCGAGCCGGATGCCCGCCTCCGCCAGGCAATAGCGAACGGCCTGCGCAGGAAACCCCGCCGCGTACTTGACGCGGTTGAAGCGCTCCTCCTCCACAGCGGCCACTAGACGGCCATCGGAAACGACGGCCGCCGAGGCATTGCCGTGGTACGCGTTGATACCCAAGATATGCATGCAGGGAAGCTCCCCCACTTCAAACAGAAGACTGTTGATCAGTCCACACGGCCGGCAACCGCGGACGCCCGTGCGCTTGCCGAGGCCGCCACGGGCCTCTCCGGCTGGGGCAGGCCGGCGTCAAGGTGGCGCCGACACCACTCGCTTAACACATACAGGCTCCAGGGGCGCGACCAGCTTGTCCGCCCGCATAGGAAATCATGCCAGACCGCCCTGACAGCCTCACCCTTCAAGACCGGCTGCAGGGACGGCGTCAAATTCGCCAGGGCCGCCGCGACGCGCTGACCCAACGTGCCGCGCAGCCAGCGCTCCCACGGAAACGTGAATGTGCGTTTGGGCTGAGCCACGACCTCGCCAGGCAACAAGTCAGCTAGCGCCTCGACCAGCAACGCCTTGGGCGTGCCGCGCCGCCGCTTGGCCGTCTCCGGGAGCTGTGCGACGTATTCCACCAGCCGATGATCCAGCAGCGGCACGCGCACCTCGAGCGAATGGCTCATGCTCACCGTGTCGGTGTCGCGCAGCAGTGTGTTGACCATGTACGTGCGCATCTCCAGGCAGGAAACGGCCGCAAAGCTGTCCAGAGTCGCCGCCTGCCGCGCTGACTCCGCCAGCCACGCCCGCCAGGGGGAATCCGCCGCCACGCTTTCGAGGGAGCCGTTCAGCAGTCGGGAAGATTGTTCTGGGGTGAACAGCGCCCGGACAAGGAAATACGGGTGCGGGAGGTCGTCCGCGTCGCGCCACACCGCTGCCAGCTTGCGCGCCGCGTCGGCGCGTTTGCCGCCCTCGCTCATCTTCACGACTGCTGCGGCCGTGGCCCGGCGCACGGCACGCGGCACCCATTTCCCGAGCGCCGCCAGGCGCGTGGCGCGCGGTGTCGAGCGGAAGGTGCTGTAACCGCCGAAGACTTCATCCCCGCCCAGGCCCGAGAGTGCCACCTTCAAACCCACCTGCTGCGCGGCCCAGGAGACGAAATACGTGTTGATGCCGTCCATGGAGGGCTGATCAAGCGCCGCGACGGCTTCTTCCACCCGCGCTAGCATCTGGTCGCCGCTGAGCAGCAGTTCTTGGTGCTGCGTGCCGAAATGTTCGGCGATCTGCCGGGCGAGCACGGCCTCGCTGAAGTCCTGCTCGGGGAACACCACGGTAAAGCTGTGAATGCCGTGCTGCTCGCGGCTCGCCAGCGCGGCAATCGTTGTGGAATCGAGTCCGCTGCTCAAGAAGAGTCCCAGGGGCACATCGGCAATCAGGTGGCTGCGAACGGCGTCCTCGAGCAGGGGCCGCAGCCGCGCGGCTGCCGCGCGCAGGTGGCGCTCGGTCGGGGGCGCGGAGTTGCGCGTAGCCGAGGCGAAATCCCAATAGGGTTTTGGCTGCTCTTCTCCAGGAGGTTCAGAGACAGCCACGCTCATACAATGGCCCGGCGGAAGGGAGAAGACGCCTTCGACCAGCGTCATGGGTTCAGCGACAGAACCGAATAACAGGTAAGATTCGAGCGCTGCCGACGACAGCCGGGGTGAGATCCATTTGCTCTGGAGCAACGCGCGGACCTCTGAGGCAAACAGCAGCACGCCGCCCACCCAGGCATA
Organism: Acidobacteriota bacterium; assembly: GCA_016201215.1. Lineage (GTDB taxonomy): Bacteria > Acidobacteriota > Terriglobia > Acidiferrales > UBA7541 > QHYU01. Next base: position 12,842 of record JACQDH010000157.1, read on the forward strand.
GTAGAGCGGCTTGATGCCCAGGCGATCGCGGGCCAGGAACACGCGCGGGGCAGACGGTGGCGAACTCTCGGCCGGGCGTTCCCGCCCGTCAAAGACTGCAATGGCAAACATCCCCCGCAAGTGCTGAACACAGTCTTCGCCCCAAGCCTCGTAGGCATGGACGATCGCTTCGGTGTCCGAGCGGGTGTTGAAGATATGCCCGGCGGCTTCAAGCTTCTGCCGCAGCTCCTGGAAGTTATAGATTTCCCCGTTGAAGACGACGGCGACGTTTCCTGCTTCGTTGAAGACGGGCTGGTGGCCTCCGGCGAGGTCGATAATGCTCAGACGGCGCATGCCCAGCGCAACTGAGCGAGTTCCCGGCGGAGTTCCGGGAGGAACCACCAGGAGGCCTTCATCGTCGGGGCCGCGATGCCGCAGTGCCGCCATCATCCGGCGGATCACGGCCTCCGCGTCGGCCGCTCGCTGCGCCCCAACTACGCCGCAGATGCCGCACATGCGGATATCTTATCGTGGATTGCTGAAAAGGGCTTCCCCCGCCCGCACCAATTGTTCCCGGAGCCGCACGCGGGTAATCCCCAGGCGCCGGGCGCCGTACCAGCTCAGAGTGGAGCGGGCCGCCAAACTGAAACAAAGCAACAGGCCCGCGGCGAGCGTGTGCGCCAGGGATTCACGTTCCAGCACCAGCGACCAGTTGAAGGCTTCCTGCCAGCGGGGGAGCATTTTGTCCAGGAGCGTCTGAAGCGGCCGTCCGACCACAGGGACGCGTGCCAGCCGGATGTGTGTGGTCACCTCAAAGGTGTAGGCGGGAGGGTAGCCATTCACCTTGCGTGTCGCCGCCCCCAAAGTGCCGGGGTCGCGGAGTTGCTGAGCGGTCAAGAGTTTTCCCCGCGCATCGCGAAACAGGAAACGATAGGCCGGATCAACCACCGCCCACTGCCCGTCTAAGAGTACTTCCGCCACCACGTGCTTGGCCCGCTGATGCGGGTCGAGCAGCAGGAGACGCCGCGCTTCAAGGCCCGCGCTGTGGGTCAAATTCACGAAGGCGTTGGTGGCTGTGCCACACACTTGGAGCAACCGCTTATACTCCAGTGTATTCTGGGGATCCCGAGGACTGAGCGAATCGGCCTCAGCCGAAACTCGCCGAGCCGGCCCCTGCCTCATCCAGGTCAGAATGGCTTCCACTTTCTGTTCCGGCAATCCGGACAGCGGCACGACCGCATCGGCAAAGCCTCTCAGATACCTTCTGGTCGAAAACTCCCTGACAAGACCGTAAAGTACCAAGAAGATTGAGGCGGCAAAGAGGATATTGGCGGCAATCCAGAGCGTCCGGAAGAAGGGGTGACGCCTCATTTTCGCTGGCCCTCCGCGACCACCTCCTGGTAAATGTTCTCCATCATGGCCAGCGGCTCGTCCCAAGCGAGCGCGCGTGCCACTTCCCGGCAACCCGCTTGCAGGCGTAGCCGCAGAGCTTCGTCGCCCAGCAACCGGGCCAGGCCAGCCTGCAAGGCTCCCAGGTTGTACGGCACCACCAGCCCAGCCCGCTGGTCCACCAGGGGCGCTATCCCGCAGCGGTCGGTGACGATCACCGGCGTTCCGCACGCGATAGCCTCCGCGGCGGTGTTTCCGAAGTTCTCGTTCTGGGAGGGCAGAACGAATACGTCCGCGTCTCGATAGGCCGCCCACTTGGCGTCTTCGTAAAGCGGACCGGTGAATAGCACCCCAGCAGTTAAACCCAGACGCGCGGCAAAAGTTTCCAGCTTTTGGCGGTAGCCGTCCCCCTCGTCCGGCCCCGCCAGCACCAGCCGGGAACCCTCCGCCTGCCCGGCCTGCCTCTGCCAGGCGGCAAACGCCTCCGCAAGAAGCTCCGGGCTCTTCTTCGAAACTAGACGTCCCAGGAACAAGACCAGTTTCATCTCGGCAGGGATCTGGTAGTGGAAGCGAAAGCTCCCCGGCTCCGGCAACCGGTCTGGCACGTCAATCCCGTTGCGTCGCACGGCGATCTTGGCCTCCGGAACGCCACCCTCGACCAGCTCGTGGCGCTCCTGAACGGCCGTGGCGATCACACGGCGCGCGCCTCGCATCAGCTCGCCGCCCAGCACGAGATGGTAGAAGCGCTTCAACCAGAGGTTGCGAACAATCGGCCGGAACATCCCCATGGGCTCGATCACATAGGGGATGCCGCTACACCGGCAAGAGCGAGCCACCGCCGGCCCCAACAGGTCATAGAGGCCGTAGATATGGACCAAGTCGAACTCAGACAACCTTTGCCGACAGAAGCCCAACACGCCGGGATTGAAGGTGAGCGCGCGATACCTCCCGCGCCCGCGGAGGTAGATGGCCTCCACGCCATCTCGCTCGGCGCGCCAGCCCCACCGGCTGCGCTCCGCAGCTTCCGACTTGACCTTTCCGTTCTCGAATCCCAGGTCCGCAGTCAGGACGGTGACCTGATGACCTCGCTGCGCAAGTCCCCGGGCGATCGCGCGGACTTTCACGGTCGGCCCGCCCTTTTCCAGGAACGGGTAGTACGCCTCGCTGACTTTCAGGATGCGCATAGGTCCACCAGGACCTCTCTCAGGCGGGCCGCAAAATGCTCGAATAGAAACTCCTTCTCCACGCGTTGGTGCCCTTGAAGGCCCATCTGTTGGCGAAGAACATCGTTGCGGAGCAGCGTCTCGAGCGCTTGGGTGAGCCGCGCAACATCGCCGTGCGGCACCAGGATCCCCGTCACGCTGTCTTCGACGATATCCGGCGTACCGCCGTGGGCACCGCCCACCACCGGCTTGCCCTGCGCCATAGCCTCGAGAAACACCAGACCAAATCCTTCTCCGCAGCTGGGCAGCGCGAAGACATCGCAATGCGCGTAGCAAGCCCTCAGCTCCGACTGGGTCAGCCCAGCCAAGAAGTGCACGCGCTGGGTCACGCCAATCTCGGCCGCCAGTCGCTCCAGCCGCCCGCGGTCGTCGCCATCACCGACGGCGACCAAGAAAACATCCGGCGCTGAAGACAGCAGCGCTGGGAGCGCCTGGATCAGGGTGTCCACTCCTTTGTAGCGTTCATTGGCAGCCCAGCGTCCCACAGTCAGAATCACGCGGCCTGGGGGAAATCCAACTGGAAGATGGTTCTGGCCTGTCCCGCCAAGCGCCACGACGAATCCCGGGTCGAGTCCCCACGGGAGCTGGCGGACCTTCGCCTCGGCCACGCCCTGCACTTCCACCAATCGCTGCGCCGTGTACCTGCTTGGGGCCAGCACGCAATCGGCGTGCCGGAGAGCCCGCCGGCGCAATCGCGCGAGCGGCTGCCAGACTTCAATGCCGTGGCTGAGCACGACCGTGCGCACGCGCGGCGCGAGCGTTTTCATCGCCCAGGCCAGCGGCGCCAAGTTGGGGTGGGCGGCCAGAACCAAGATGGGATGTCTCCGCGCCGCGCCCAGCGCGGCGAGCGAAAACCGCGCCTTCGCCCGGCCAAAGGCGGACACGACAAAATCCATCTCGCCGACGCGGATGCGGCGCAGGCCCGGTGGGTCGTTCAGGCTCAGAAAACGATAAAGCGTTGAACGCTCACCGGCGTACGTCGCCAGCACCGCTGCGGTGTGCTGCCCGGCGCGCTGCACGCCGCCGGCGGCGAGCAACTCGGGAAACAATCCAACGATCATGCTTGCTGCCTGCAACTTCTCGCCTGCTCGAAGAACGCCTTCATCTCCGCCGCATTCTGGTCCCAGGTGTACCGCTGCGCGGTGCGGGCCGCGTTTTCCCCCAGGCGCCGACGAACGGCCTCGTCACAGTAGAGGCTCTGGATCAGCTCTGCCAGGGCCGCAGCGTCGGCCGGATCTTCCAGGACGAATCCGTCCACCCCGTTCGAGATGATTTCTGAGCCGCCGTTATTCCGGGAAGTAATCACCGGCAGGCCGCAGGCCATGGCCTCGGCGGGCGGCTGGGCGAAAGCATCTTCGAGCGATGGCCCGACGTAGGCATCGGCGGCAGCGTAATAGAACTCGACGTCGGGCCGCAGCGGCAGAAAAAACACCTGCTGCGCGAGCGCGTGCCTGCGGATGGCCTCCTGATAGGGAGCCGGGTTGTCCCGCCCCACAACCAGCACGCACAGATTCGGATTCCCGATCTGGCCCACGGCCTCGAGCAGACAGGGGAGCCCCTTGTTCTTCCAGTCGTTTCCGATGAGGAGCAGGGCGAAGATCTGCCCGGCGAGCGCAAATGCTCGGCGCGCCTGCTCCCGCAATCCCGCGCGCGCCTCGGGATGAAAACGGCCGAGGTCCAGCCCGCCGTACGCCAAACGAAGATGGTTCGTTCGTCCGTAGAACTGAGCCAGGTCCGCAGCCACCTTGCGCGAGACCACCGCCAGCGGTAAATCACGGCGGCGATAGACGCGCCGCTCGAGCGCTTCGACCAGCCGGTAGTACAGGCGCCGATGAATGAGTTGGGGCCACGCTGGCACCGGATTGCGGCGCAGGCTGAGTTCGTCCCTGACGCGCCGACGGAATTGCGCAAAGACGATATGCACCGAGATCGCGTCGGCGTCCAAGCAATTGATGCCCGGGGAATAAACGACCTCCGGGACCAAACCGCGAAACCGGCGATCCCACCAGCGCCAGAGATGATTGGCGGCAAACCACCAGAGGTAGCCGGCCAGGTGTGGCCCGGGAAGAGCGGGGATGCGGTGCCAAACGATCCGGTTCAGATCGATGTCCTCGACCCGGTTGCTGTACACGTGGAATTCGTACTGGTCGGCCAGCCGCGAGAGGCACTCGGCGACGCGACGTTCGGTTCCGTGGCGCTTGTCAATGAACGGGGAGACGACAGCGATCCGGCAGTTGGCCATGGCTTGATGTCGCAGCTACGGACTCACCTGCATGGTTTCACACCAGCGCTGCAGCGCAAACAGGCTCCAGATACGCGACCATCCAACTGCTGGCGCTGACCGTGCATAGCGTCGCCACAGCTCGCCCACCGCGGCGGGATCCAGCACGCCGGTAGCGTGGAGTCGCTCGGGTGCAAACGTCTGCTGCATTTCCTCCCGGATCTCGCGGGTGAGCCAGCGCGCAAAGGGAAACGTAAAGGTACGTTTGCGGCGCGTAAGCAGGTCTTGCCGGAGCCCGTCTGGAAGAAAAGTTTTCGCGGCGTCCAGCAGCAGGCGCTTGCGCTGGATGCGAATCTCCGACGGCACAGGGAGTAGGAATTCCACCAGATGGTGGTCGAGGAACACCGGCCGCACCTCCAGGCTGTGGGCCATGCTCATGGCGTCCATGTCGCGGAGCAGGCGCGGCTCGAGGTGCGTGTGAATGTCCATGAAGGCGACTTTCTCCTTCAAGTCTTGCTTCTCGACGAATTTCGCCCAGTAGGCCAGATGACGTTCTGCCTCTGCCTCCCGGCCGTTCTCGGCGAGCGGCGCCGCCAGCAGTTGGCGGAGATCCCGCTCGAGGAAGAGAACCTTCACTGCGAGTTGCGAGGCTACGAAGGGATCGTGCTCGCCGAACAAATAGGACAGTTTGCGCCATCGGAAGGGCAGAGCGGGCTGATCGAAGAGACGCCGGAAGGGCTTTCCGGGCAAGGGACGTGTCCAACGGGCAATGCCATGGAAGCGCTCGAACCACTCGAGCGATTCGTAGCCGCCGAAAAGCTCATCGCCTCCCTGACCGGAAATGGCGACTTTAAACCCGGCCTCGGCAGCCAGCCGCGAGATCCAGTAGGAGTTCAATCCGTTCACAGTTGGCTGGTCCATCGCCCAGATCGCATGGCTCAGGTCTGTGCCGATCTGCTTTGCGGGGAGGGTGAGGATGCGATGAGGAAGGCCCAGAGCTTCGGCCGTTCGCCGACTCAATTCAGATTCATCGAACTCCGCTTCGGCAAACCCGATGGTCATTGCCGTCAGGTTCTGGGCGCCGGCCCGTTTTGCCGCGGCGGCCAGGCAGGCCGAATCGGTGCCGCCGCTCAAGAACAAGACGACAGGCACGTCGGAAACCAGGTGGTGTCGCATGGCATCGAGGAGGACTTCGCCCAGTTGCGCCGGCAGCTCCTCCGCAGGCGGAACCACGCCGTGGCGGGAACCGGCGCGTAAGCTCCAATACGCTGTGGAGGTCCACTTCCCGCCCTGCCAGACGGCGACGTGGCCGGGTTCGAGCGGCTGCACCTGTTGGATCGCCGTCCACGGCGGCGGCACGTGACCCAGTTGCAGAAACGCCCGCAGGCCAGCCGGGTCCAGCTTCCGTGCGAGCAGACCGGAAGCCAGCAGGGCCCTGATTTCCGAGGCGAACAGCAAACCCTGAGGAGTCATCGCGTAGTAGAGCGGCTTGATTCCCAGACGGTCTCGAGCCAGCACGAGTTTGCGGGCTCGCGCATCCCAGATGGCAAAGGCGAACATTCCTCGCAATTGTTCGACACCGCGCTCGCCAAACTCCTCATAGAGGCGCAGCACGACTTCGGTGTCGGTGGCCGAGCGGAAGCGGTGCCCGCGGCCCTCCAGTTTGTGGCGCAGTTCCGCGGCGTTATAGCTCTCGCCGTTGTAGGTGATCCAGACGGTTTGATCGTCGTTGCTCATAGGCTGGCGCCCGCGCTCGCTGAGGTCAATGATCGCCAAGCGCGTGTTCGCCAGCAGGCAGGAACCGATGCACTCCACCCCATGACTGTCCGGCCCCCGGTGGGCGATGGAAACCACCATGCGCTGTCCGGCGTCCAGGAACACCTCCGCGCGGCCTTCTGACACCATGCCCGCGATGCCGCACATGACGGCTATCGGCCTCCCGCGGAAACGGTCGACTGCGCCATTCTCGCCGCCTGCACGTGCGCCTTGGCCGGCTCCGGAGCCTGTGCCGCCAGAGTTGGCAGGCGGAATACGACGCCCACGAGCATCCACAGGTAAGCGTTGAAGACGAAGTTCTGATAAGGAGCCAGGCCCATATATGTAAACGCAATGAGCAGAAGCGCGGCAAACCAGAGGATGGAAAACCCTATCGGGAACATGGCCGTCTGCTTGAGCTGCCGGACCACCTTCCAGCCTGCACGGAGCAGAGCAAAGGTCCACATCACCCAGAGAATCAGCCCCAGGATTCCCAGCTCCACAACCAAAGTGCCGTAACCGCTCTCCACAGTCATGTCGATGGTGCGTTCTCCCAGCAGCCGGCTCACGTACTGCACGCCCAGCGACGAAGTGCCGGTCCCATAGCCATAGGGCCAGCGGGGATTCTCGAAGGCCCCCACCAGATTCCTGATGGGATAGTCCCATGTACGGCTCACGAGCTCGGATCCGGGGCCGGAGGGAGCAAGAGTCTCAGAATAGAAAGACCAGTTGGCCCCGATGGACTTGGGAAACAACTGAACCATCAGCAGGAGAGCAAGACCGGCACCGACAAAGGACCGGCGGAGAGACTTCACCAACCGATGCCCATGGCCCCACCGCCACGGCGCGCCCCAAAGAAAAGCGGCGGAGAGAACCAGGGCGCTGGCGCCGATATAGACGACCGCCGCGCGGACGCCACTCACCATGGCGGCCACCGTCACGATTCCAATCCCCACGAACCCAAAGAGCACTCTTCGGCCTCCCCGCAACAGAAGATAGCCCTGGGTTCCCATGAACATGATCCAGGCGAGGATCAGATACCAGGAGAAGCGGCCCCCGCTGACGAAGACCGACGTGGGAACAGGTACAAGTTCACCGGAAATGGGGGCTTGGCGCGTCAATCTCCCCAGGCTCTGCAATTCGGGCGCTAACACCTGCGGATTAAGAAAGTCCAGCCCTACAATCGCCTGAACAATTCCCAGCACCGCAATGAGGCCGCCCAACGCCAGATTGAGCGCCAGAAACTTTCTCAGGTCTGCTCCCGTGCGCAGCAAGGCGTAGCTCACGAACATCAACGGAATATAGTAAAAATAGAGCTTCAGCCCCAGCAGGCCATAGAGCAAACTCGGCGACTCCGGGTTGAATACCTGCACGACGCCCAACCAGAAGAACAGGCTCAGCGGAACCATGAACGGTGGACGGAAGGAGTCCACGCGGCCCCGCCGATGCGCCAAAAAGAAAGACAGATAGGTGACACCAACCAGGACGTCCTTGCCGAAGTAGACGGCCATATTGTTGCCAAGGTACTTGCGGGCCAGGTCTTCAAACAGCAGCCAAATGAGAAACAGATAGAAACCGGAGCGCCAGTCATTCAGTATGCTGACGACGATGCCCACGACTATTACTACCAGGCCGGCCAGAATCAACTGAGTGGAAGATCCTGCCACGACCCAGGTCGCCAGTACCCAGATCAGGCCCAGGGCCCCCAGGCCGATACCCGCGGCTTGAAGTTGGCGTTTGCCAGCCGCTGCGCTGATGTTGCCGAGCACGCTCCTCCGATGGGGAGAGGATGACCCGCCCGAGATTATGTCCTCGCGCGGGCCGCACTGCAAATAAGAAAGGTTATCCTGCTGCTTCCGCCCCAGACTTTCAACTGCCCCGCTCAGGTCCCCGAGGCTCTCTCCAACCCGCCGTCCGCTCGACAGCCTCGACCAGCGTGGCAACGTATTCCCGCGGCGACCACGTTCCCATTCGCCTGCGCGCTGCCTCCCCCATCTGCCGGAGTCGCTCGCAAACCGGCAAGACTTCACGTAGGACTTGGGTCAACGCCCCCACATCCCCGCAGGGATAAACAAAACCTGTCTCGCCATCGCGCACGAGATCGAATTTCGCACCCACTCGGTCGCTGACCACCGCCGGGCATCCGCAAAGCATGGCCTCGTTCACGACGAGACCGAAGGCTTCGTGCTCGGAAGGTAGGACGAGTAGGTCGGCCGCGCGGTACACACCGGGGAGCTGAGATTGATTCACGAAGCCGAGCATCCGAACCCGCTCCGTGATCCCCAGCGCTTGTGCTTGGCGCTCCAGGTCCGCACGGAGCGGTCCATCGCCGGCGATCACGAGGAACGAATCCTTTACGTTTGCCTTTGCAAAGGCCTCCACAAGATCCTGCGGACGCTTCCACGGTTGGAGTTTTGCACAAAAGAGTACGACAGGCGCGGCAGGAGGAACGCTCCAATTCGACCGAATAGCTTCTCGGTCAACCTGAGCGGCTCGTGCACTCCACCAGTCGTTGTCCACGACGTTTCTCACCATGAGAATGCGATCCTTCGGCAGACCCAGAGATTTCAGGTAGTCCACTGTGCCGCTGGAACCCGCAAGAATCACGTCCCCCAACCCCAGGATGTGCCGGACGAGTAACTTCTTCAGCCTCTGTCGATAGGCAGATCTGTTTTTCCAAGTCCGCAAGCTGTGTGCGTCCGTAGTGAAAATCAGGGGCACACGACACCACTTAGCCGCCAGGATTGCCACCCAGGCGCTCGCATAGAAATACCCGCTGACCCAAACAGAATCGAATGCGCCTTGGCGCACAAGGTTCCAGAGCCCCGGATTGAACAGGCCGAAGAACCGTCCCAAACCGGGTCGCAGCGCCTTGTTCGGCACCTGCGTCCAAGAATAGGCGTCCAGAACAGGAGTATCCCATGAAACTTCGACGCCGAACTCCGGATCCAGCCCCGATTCCGCACCCTGGAGGCTGCAATATGCAACTAGTAGGTCGACCCGGGGGTGCTCGGCAATCCGCCGAAACACCGGAGAAGAGTAATGCACGAGGTGAGAGCAGACCACAAGAACTCTGTATCGGCGGCTCATCGGTCGGTGTTCAATACCCGATGTTTTCTCGGGGGCGGGTTGTACCGGGTGGGCCCCGAGTGTCATCGGTGCAATGCCAAAACCCACTTGACGCACTCCATGACCAACGCCTTTTCCCGAGCGGAGGTTGAAAAGTCTCACTAGAAGCATGCCCTCAAGGAAAATACCGCACCAAAGCTCTTATCCCAAATCGACTCCGCAGTGGCAAAGTGCTCTATACTACAGCAGCTTGCGCGATGCCTCGCGTTCTCAGATTCTGCTCCCCCCGCACCGAGAGGTCGCAAACCGCATGAGCAGCGTGCCTCACGAAGAACAAAAAGATATGATAACGTTTGTCTGCTTTCTTGCAGCACACACCGCAGAGATGGATACGACAGATGAGTTTGCCATCCAAACTGCGCTTTGCTCGGAGAATCATCAAGCACAGGCTCCACCATCAGCCTTGTGTGTGCCCCTATTGTGCCGGGCCGTCCCCACTGAAGTTGATGAAGAGGAAGAAGTTCATCCTGGATATTCTCGGATGCGAGGCTTGTGGATTGATCTTCCGCTGGCCGACAGAAAGCCCCGAAGAGGCTGACGCTTATTACCAAGACGAGTTCTCGCCCAAGAGTCCCCAAATTAGTTTGCCCAACACAACTGAACTAAATAAGCTGTTACAAAGAAACTTCGCTGCGACCCCGCTTGACCTCGGACCGAAGATCCGGCTCTTAAAGGCCATCTGCCCCAGCGGGCGTGTACTCGACTACGGCTGTTCTTGGGGCTACGGAACATACCAACTGGCCCAATGTGGTTTCCAAGCGACCGGTTTCGAAATTTCAAGACCTAGAGCTCAGTACGCGAGAAAGCATCTCGGGTTACAAGTTATCGATTGTTTCGAGGAGCTCAAAGCGTCTCCCCGAAGATCATTCGACGTCATTTTCAGTCACCATGTCCTCGAACACTTACCGAATCTTAAGGATGGCCTCGACCTGATGGCTCGTCTCCTTACCGACGGCGGTCTCACGTTTCATGTCCTCCCTAACTTCACGGGAAAATCAGCAGTCAGCGGAATGTGGTTGCACTGGATCGGAGAAGAACATCCGATTGCTCCGACGATTGATTTCTTCGCTCGTAATTTGCCCAAGCATGGATTCGGCCAGATCCGTTTTGCTTCCAGCCCCTTCGACGATGCATTGACGAACGCCCTGCTACAAAACGGCACGAAGGCCCTCCAGACCGATGGAGATGAGCTGCTGTTGCTCGCCTCAAAAGTGTCCTGATTCACGGGTGGCTCAGGGTTGCTTTCCTTTGGCATTGATGCCATTGAAGCCGGTCTTCATCTGGATGTCGACCAGGCCGGCCTCTGCAAACCAAGCCCTCACATCCTCGATGTTTTGCGGGTGATCGTGGACAGGCGACAGCATATCGAGTGCGCTCAGCATCTTGACCTCTTTGAGTTCCTCATCGGTGTATTCAAGTTTTGGCTTATGTGAAATCGGCCCAATGGGGATCAGATTGCCGATCGGTTTGCCCACGACTGGAACCTGGTAGAGGGCCTTCTTCAGCTCGAACGCCGGCGGGATGGTCACCCTCAGCAAGGCGTGGATCTTCCGGGGACCCATCCAGGTCACGAAGGGCCGCACCCAATACTTCAGCGCCGGCACGAACCGGTTGCGCTGGTACACATCAATGACGATCTCCCCGCCGGGGCGCAGGTACGGCACCAGGCTCAGGAAGGCTTGCTTGACGTCCGGGCAATGCTGCAACACGCCCATGCAGAAAATCTTGTCGAACGTCCCCGGCCGCAGAGGAATCTTGTAGATGCTGGCCTGAAAAATGTGGACGCTCTCCGCAGTGCCGTTATTTTTGAAATTCGCTTCAATCGAATTGCTTAGGTCAAAGGAGAAGACCTCCGCGCCGGTCTCCAGGGCAATCTGGGTGAACCGGCCCATCCCGCACCCCGCTTCCAGGATCCTCTGCCCTTCCATCCGCGCGGGCCAGCCGGTGGTGGCATAGAACCGCTCTCGGCTCAAGTCGTTGTGCATGACCCTGTCGAGCTGCAGCCGGTCAAACCGGTTCCACTGATAGCCGAAGGAGGCCGCGTACTCTTCCGAGGGAACAAACCGCGGCATCGAACGCAGGATGGGAAAGGTCGCCGAGCACCCGGTGCATTCGAGCAGACCTTCCCGGATCCTCCCGTTGGAAGAGGCGCCCGGCTCCGCGTGGGCCAATCGAAGCGCGGCCCGGCATTCGGGACAGGCAAATGATTCGAGCGCCTTGCGATTCATCTCCTCGAGTCTTCCTCTCGCTGTCAGCCCGTTTTTCTCATCGTCCAATCGTCCAGGCTCGCTCGCGGCTGCTAGCGAGCAGCACATCCACGATCCGCTGGCTGGCTCTTCCGTCACCAAAAGGATTCGGGCCGACAGGAAGTCCGTCGCCGCGGCGTCTGGCCAGCCATTGCCGGGCGCTGGTCACAATCGCTTCCCGGGAGGTTCCCACCAACTGCGCCCATCCCGATTCAACGGCTTCCGGTCGCTCAGTCACCTCGCGCAGCACTAGGACCGGAGTGCCGATACTCGGCGCCTCTTCCTGCACTCCCCCCGAATCGCTCAGGATCAGCTCTGCGCGCTTCATGAGGTGCACGAACTCGGGATAGGACAGTGGATCGGTCAGCACGGTGCGCGGCTGGCCGTCGAGAAGGTCGAAAACCGTCTTTCGCACGGAGGGGTTTAGATGCACCGGGAAAACTACAGTGATGTCCGGATGCGTCTGCACCAGCTCTCGAACGGCCCGGCAAATCTCCTGCAGTGGCGGACCAAAACTCTCCCGGCGATGCGCGGTGACCAGCAACACTCGCCCGGCCAGCCCCGCCAGACGCGAGTCGGAGAAGACCACCGCGCGGCGCAGGATGGACAGGAGAGCGTCCACGACCGTGTTGCCGGTCAAGAACACCCGCTCGGCCGGCACTCCTTCCTTCAGCAGGTTCTCCCGCGCTCGCTCGGTGGGAGCGAAGTGAATGTCCGAAAGCACGCCCGTCAACCTTCGATTCATCTCTTCCGGAAACGGGCGAAACTTGTCCTGAGTGCGCAGGCCCGCCTCGACGTGGGCGACGGCGGTGCGCTGGTGAAAACTGACCCAAGCCGCCGCGAAGGCCGTCGTGGTGTCGCCCTGCACTAGGAGCCAGTCCGGCCGGGTTGTCGCGATGACCGGAGCTAGCTGCTCGAGGATCCGCGCGGCGACTTCGAGCGGCGATTGGTTCTCCTGCATCACATCGAGGTCATAGTCCGGAGTGATGCCGAAGTCCGCCAGCATCTGGTCGAGCATGTCGCGGTGCTGCCCTGACACACAGACGTTGACCTCCAGACCGCGCTCGTTCGCCGCCTGGATGACCGGCGCCAGCTTGATGACCTCCGGCCTTGTGCCGAAGACCGTGAGTATCCGCATTATCTCGTTCCCGTCCTAGTTCGAGCGGAGCATCACCGCGGCCATTTTCCGTGCGAGCTCGTTCCAGTCGTAGGGTTCGGTCAGGGCGTCCCACGCCGGGGACCACTGCGATTCCCGCGCCCGGCAGACTGCATCCACCCAGGCCTCTACTTCCAGGTCAGCTAGAAAAATATTCGGCCACTGCAGTCGCTGCCAGGTGCGCAGGGGCGTCGAGACCACGAACTTTCTGCACGCGCTGTACTCGACGATCTTGATCTGGAACGCCAGTTCCGTCCCCAGCGTTTTTTCTTGTGCCAGGATGCCGAGATCGATGGCGTTGAAATAGGCCGCGACTTCCGCCGGCGCCACCGGACCGGTCCAGACCACACCCTCGGAGCGCGCCCCCTCGAGCAGCGACCTCCAGTGGTCTGCGGGTCCCACAATCAGCAACGCGGCGTGGGGGATGCGCCGGCGAACGGCCTGAAACACCTCAACGACAAAATCCACGCCCGTGTAGGGCCCATGGTTTCCGATATAGCCGATCACATACTTGCCGGCCATTCCCAACCGTTGCCGTAGGGCTCCAATCTTCTCGGAGTCGAACGAGCGGAGCACGTTGAGGTCGGCGCCGTTGGGCACGGGAAGCGCATCGATCCCGCACTCTGTTTTCAACTTTTCACACAGCGGCTCGGAGACGGCAAAAAAACCCTGGGCCTGCCTCGCCACGTCCTTCAGCCGCGCACGCACCGCGTCGGAATACTCCCGAGACTTGATCTCCTCGGGAAACCAGTCCACCACATCGAAAAACGTCTTGACGTCCGCGCAGCGGGGCAACCGGAACGTATCCGAAGCCAGGAGCACGTGAGTGATTTCATGCGCAGCAATCACTCCGTCAAGGGCGCGCCCGTTGAACGCCCGGCTGAGCGCATGCGCCTGCTCCGACCCGACCGCACGGTGCAAGAGAATCGGCTGGAGGACAGGCGCCTCCACGTAGGCGACTCCATCCGCGCGGCGGCTCAGCCGCCGCGAGGTCACCGCTGATCCCAGCGCGGTGCGAAACTGCCTCCAGCGGCGGCGGAATGCTGAGCGGCCGTCCAGATGCAGCGCGTCGGTCCACTTCAGGCAATAGACATCGAACGACTCGGTCAGCCTGCGGGCAATTTCGATTTCCCGGACGCAGATGTCATCCGCATAAATGTGCGGCACCACAAGGAGTCTGGGCTTCATCTTGACCTTGCTCGGGCCAGGACCCCGCTGAACTTTCCACCCGTCATTTCTCCACCAGATAGGATCCGACCACCAGGCAATCCATTCCCGAGCTGAAGAACGTGCGGATGGCCTCGGTCGGCGAGCAAACAATGGGTTCGCCACGCAGGTTGAAGGACGTGTTCATGATCACCGGCACGCCGGTGCGTTCGCCGAACGCTTGAATCAGCCGCCAATAGAGCGGATTGACATCCGGTTCAACTGTCTGCGGGCGGGCGCTGCCGTCCACATGCGTCACCGCGGGGATGACGCTGCGTTTCTCCTGCTTCACCGGGCTGGTGAGGATCATGAAGGGCGAATCCCAGGCGCTTTCGAGGTACTCCGGCGCGGCTTCCGCGAGCAGTGAGGGTGCAAACGGGCGCCACCACTCACGGAACTTGACCGCATGATTCACTTTGATGGTCATCTCCGGATCACGCGGGTCCGCCAGAATCGAGCGGCTGCCCAGCGCGCGCGGACCAAACTCCATGCGGCCCTGAAACCATCCGACAATTTTTCCGTCCGTCAATAGCTCGGCCGTGATCTTCGCCGGATCCTCCAGGCGATAGGCGCGCAGCTTGTAGGTGCGCAGAACCTTTTCGATTTCCGCGTCGCTGTACTCCAAACCTAGGTACGCGTGCCGCATCTTGGCCAGGGGCAAACGCCCATCAGTCTCCAGGTACGGTGCCAGCGCCGCTCCCAACGCCACTCCGTCGTCCGACGCCGCCGGCTGGACGAAAAGACGGTCCACCAGGCCCGAGGCATAGATCTTTCCGTTCGCTTTCGAGTTCAACGCCACCCCGCCCGCGAGGCACAGGTTGCGGCACCCGGTTTTCTGCACGGCCAGACCCGCCAATGCCAGCATGGCCCGCTCGCAGGAATCCTGCACCGCGAAAGCGATGTCCTTGTGGCGGGAGTCAATCTCGCTTTCCGGCACCCGGCGCGGGCCCAGCCGCGCGATGATGCCCGCGGAATCGTCGGCAAGCAGGAGCCGCGAGTCCACGTGATAGAGCTCGTGGTTGAGCTGCATAAAATCACTCACGTCCACGCCCGGCTGGCCGTAGGGCGCCAGACCCATCACCTTCCATTCATCGCTATTGGGCTGAAAGCCCAGGTACTGGGTGAACTGCGCATAGAAAAGGCCGAGCGAGTTGGGCCAAGGCACCGTCAGGACATGATCGAGCCTGCCGTCGTGGCCGTACCAGATCGAAGTGGCTTCCCAGGCGCCGCGCCCGTCCAGGACCAGTACAGCCGCCTCGGAAAAACCCGCATAGCCGTACGCGCTGATGGCATGCGCGAAGTGATGGTCCACATAGCGCGTCCGCGCCTTGGTGGGACCAAAATGATACGTGAAGCGACTCCCGCCGCCGCCCTGGTGCCACATGCTCAGGAACTGCCGGCCAGAGTTCAAGACATTGAGATAGGTAATGGGATGCTTTCCGGACACAAAGCATTTCAGGTCGGAGACAAAGGTCTTGTGCGGCTTGGACCAGCCCAGGCAGAGGTAGTCAACCTGCTCGGGCATGATTCCCGCCGCATCCAGGCAGGCCTTGATGGCATTGGCAGGAAAGCGCGCGTCGTGCTTGGCACGGCTCACGCGTTCCTCCGCAAGTGCGTACAGCACCTGGCCATCGCGCACCAAGCACGCGGACGAATCGTGCATCTGCGAGTAGTTGAT
This sequence comes from Acidobacteriota bacterium, assembly GCA_016201215.1. Taxonomy (GTDB): domain Bacteria; phylum Acidobacteriota; class Terriglobia; order Acidiferrales; family UBA7541; genus QHYU01. Next base: position 28,824 of record JACQDH010000157.1, read on the forward strand.
CCCCAGGGTAATCATGTCTTACAGGCTGCGGCGCGATCAGCCTGCTCTGCGCGCCGCTGGCCACGTTTCCTCAGGACGTCTCCGATCTCTCGCTTGCAATCGCTCCCATCAAGAATACAGAACGCCGAGCTTGCCGCAAACGGTGCGGTTCGGCAGGGTCCGATTTTTCAAAAACTCCTGATAAGCCTGATGCGCTCCATCAAAAACGGTGCCGGGGGCGCAATCATCGATCACCATGATTCCACCTTTCGCCGGGAGATACAGGTCCACATCCAGCAGGCAGAAGGAAATGTTCCGATCCCTGAAAAATAAAACTCGTTCACATCCGTCTGAATCGAACGCACCCGGTGGACCCCATTCCGTTCCATAGCGCGATCAAACCAGCGTTGGTCATTATTTCCAAAGCCGTGCCAGGTGAAACGGGGATCCTTCTTGCGATCGTGGACCTCGTAGCGAATGTCCCTCTCCGTAAACGCGCTGAAGGTATCGAGGCAGATGTACGGCTTCTCCAAACCGCAGGCATCCATGTGCTGGTTCAGGTGCAGCTTGGTATGGCCCCGCGCGCAACCCACCTCGAGAATCGGGCCCGGCAAGCTGCTGGTTTGAGCCAGACAAGAGACCAGGAATGCCAACTGGGCCGGAGTGAACATATAGCTGTAGTGAGGCATCCACGTCCGGTTCAGCGGCGTCGGAAACATATAGGTCAGGTGATAAAGCATTCGTCGGAGCCTCGGGAAACCTTGCAACATCCAGTTAGGCCTCACGCGCGCGAACTGGCCAACACGTCGTCCGCGCTTCTCCGCAAGCAACGGTCGCTCACCTCAATCCTCTCTTGAACCCCGCACGATGAAGAGCCTCAAGGGTGAGCTCGGCCTGTTCCTCGGGAAGACACAGCACATCGCTGAAATCGGCGTGCAAGGAGGGCTTCCATCGCTCGCACCGGAACCAGGAAAGACTGAACAGGAGATAGTGGCGGCGCATCAAGAATTCCGCCAGTTCCATTGAAGATGTTCCCGCCTGGCGAAGAAGAATATCATTCACCTCCACGATAAGGCTGGGCCGGAACCGCTCCAAGGACTGCTGGGCGCCCCGCAGGATGGCGAGCTCGGATCCTTCGGCATCAATCTTGATGGCCCGGATGGCTTCAACCAGAGACTTTGTGCGCCAATCGTCGAGCGACATGGCCTCGACCGTGGCGTGTTCACCTCTGCCCAAGTCCCGGACCGTGGTGAGCGTTCCCCAGCCAGACTCATGCGCGAAGGAGGAGCGCTCAAACACCATTGAACCGCTGACCGCCCACACGGCGGCATGAAAGGCCTGCACCCAGGGGAACTGCTCGACGTTCCGGGCGAGTTTGGCGTACAACCCAGGATCGGCCTCGAACGCAAACACTCTCCCCGCGGCACCCACCCGGCACGCCGCGAGGAGCGTGAGATAGCCGATGTGGGCACCCACATCCACGAAAGTGTCTCCGGGCTGGAGTAGCGTCTCCAAGCACCTGCGCACGTGGGGTTCGTAGCAGCCGCCCCACATCTGCCGCGCAATCCGATCCGATAGATCCACCTCGAGTCGCGCGCCGACACCGGGCGCGCAGAATCCCCGGCCGCCCTTGCGCCGCCCAACATACTTGGCGAGCGCGTCGGTGACACGCCCCTTGCCGGGAAAGGGCGGCACTCGGAAGAGCAGGCGCGAAACCGAATCCACGTGTGGTTTGGTCATCGCCCCAGCTCCGCGCGGGGTCTCTGCTCGATCACGGGGATGGCAGACGCCGGTTCCCCGGCCCAGCCGCGCAGCCGGCGCAGTCCTTTTGCTGTGTACCATTGCCGAAGACGATAGAAGGTCCGCGGCGGCAGCGCCAGCGTGAGACCGAGCACAATAGCCTGAAAGGCGCGATAGCGAAGACCCACATCTTTGTAAGACATGCGGTAACTTGCACGCTCCACTCGAAACGTCTGCCAGGGCCATCCGCCATCGAGCGACAACCGGATGCGTTCGGCCTCGGCCCAGCGCGGTTCGAGCATTTTCCGGATGACTTCGGGGGAAACTCCGAACTCCGCCAGCCGTAGCGGCAGCGTGCGCAGCAGCGCGGCCAGCACGTTATACTTGCGACGGAATCTCACCGGGTCGTTGGCCGCGAACTGAAAAAGATTCCCGCGGTGGAAACGATAGTAGAACAACGGCCGATCGAGCACGATGGCATCGGCAAGCGCCGGCGCCAGCGTGAAAATGTATTCGTCAGCTTCGATCACCAGCTCCTCGGGAATGGGAAGTATGCGATCCAGCAGTGCCTTGCGAATAGTGATTTTGCTGGTTCCCAGGAACCCCGCCAGGTGAGCGAAGAGCAGGGCCGAGGCGGGGTCGGCCAGGTGCAGCCGATAGATTTTGTCCGGCACGACCATTCCGCATGGCCGATTGTCGGGATACACCTCGTATTGCCCATGGCCGACTGAACCGACCCCCGGGAACTTTTCCAGTTGCTCCAGCGCGGCGCGCAGTTTTCCCGGTGCCCACCAATCGTCGCCGTCGAGGAAAGACGCGATCTCGCCGCGCATCTCGGGAATACCGGCATTGAAGGCCGAGGCCTGACCGCCGTTATTCTTGAACAAGTAGCGCACGCGCGGGGCGAACTTGCGAACGATCGCGGAGGTATTGTCGGTGGACCCATCGTCCACGACGATCACTTCCATCTCCGCCGGCGACACGTCCTGCTCGAGCACGCTCACGATGGCCTGCTCGATGAAGTGCTCGTGGTTGTACGTGTCAATCAAGACGCTGACGAAGGGTCGCGACATAACTTCTAGGCACCCGACACGCTGGAATGACGGCGGCGAATCCCCAGCGCATGGCGCACTGGGCGCGTCGCCTTCAACAACCCAAACCAGATCGAATTCCGCGCGGCCTGCGCCGCCCGTTTGGCTACTATCAGTCCGTGGCGATAGTTGCGCTTGAAGCCGGCGTGGGTAAGCCGATGAGTGGCGTTTTCCATCGTCCCGAAGTGTCGCCACCCGCCGAGCAGCTCATAGTTCCTCTGCGCCTCCTCGCCTTCCCAGACGCCCTTTGCCCCGTCGGGGTGGTAGGAGTAGTCGTGGTTCTGGTGCACAGCCATGACAAACTCGGAAGCATCCACGACGTCAACTTTGGATGCCCGGGCTTTCCACACCAGCCAGTTATCCCAGGCTGGGCGCCCGATCACGAAGGCGGGCGTGTTCCGGTAATAGAGGCCGCGCGAGAAAGCGAAATAATCAATCCACTGCGGGGGCCGCTGCTTGCCTTCCCCGTGCGCCAGCGCGCGCAATCGCTGCTGCCAATCAGGTTGTGCGAAATCCCAAGGCGCAGCGATATCTGTGTCCCAGCGACGCCCCATCATCACGAATTGCTTGCGCCTGTGCGCAAGGCGTTCCAGCGCCTCGCGGAAATCCGACATCAGCAGGATGTCGCAATTCACATAGCAGAGCAGGTCGTGACGCGCGAGCTCCTGGGCGCGATCGAAGATCGAGCGGAGATACTTGGTCCCATGCTCGTTGCGTTCGACCTCGGGCTCGTGGTGGATTCTCAACTCGCGCGCGGCCCCGGCGGCTCCTTCTTCATCGCCGAACAGAATCACCTCGACGTCGGGATCGAGCAGGGCCCAGCTCCGGATCGCGTTGTGCTGGATCGTCGCGATGTGTCCGCGAAACGGTTTGGGTGTGGAGAAGAAGGTTAGCATCGTTTTCTCCGGCTAGCTGACCTCCACGCCTTTTCGATATTTCATTTCGGCTTCAATCATCTCCTTTACAATGGAATTCAAGCCGCGCGTGATCCCCCATCCCGGGTAGTGGCTCCTGAGCTTTCGCAAATCGGAGATGTAGCAGATGTGGTCGCCCTTGCGCGCCTGCTCCTGGTAGGTCCAGGAGATCTTCTTGCCGGTCATCTCCTCGACCAGCGCGATGGCTTCGAGAATGGAGATGCTGTTGTCGCGGCCGCCGCCGAGGTTGTACACCTCGCCGGGCCGCGGATTCTGCGCGAATTCCTCCACGGCGCGGACGACGTCGAAGCTGTGGATGTTGTCCCGCACCTGCTTGCCCTTGTAGCCGTACACCGTGTACGTCTGCCCCGAGAGCGCCACTTTGACCAAGTAAGACAGGAAACCGTGCAGCTCCACACCCGAGTGCGATGGGCCGGTCAGGCAGCCCCCGCGAAAGATGCCAACCTTCATGCCGAAGTACATGCCGTATTCCTGCGCGATGACGTCGGCGGCCACTTTCGACGCGCCGAACAGCGAGTGCAGTGTCCGGTCGATTCGGCAATTCTCGTCAATGCCGTCGTAGTCCTCCGGGCGGGCATAGTCGTAGCGCGTCGGTGTTTCTCGAAGCGGCTTTTCGTTGGGTGCATCGCCATAGACCTTGTTGGTGCTCATGAAGAGAAATTCCGCATCGCCACAATACTGCCGGGTGGCCTCCAGCAGATTCACCGTGCCCAGAGCGTTGACCTCAAAATCCAGCAAAGGGATTTCCTTGGCCTTGTCGTGCGACGGCTGAGCGGCACAGTGGAGGATCAGATCGAAGCGATGCTCTTTGAACAGGTCGAAGAGTCTCTCCCGGTCGCGGATATCGATGTCGCAGGGCGTGAAGTTGCGCGTGACGCGCTTCAGGCGTTCGAGATTCCACAAAGTATCACCTGGGGGGCCGAAGAACACTCGGCGCATGTTGTTGTCCACACCGACGACGCGGTGCCCCTGGCGATCGAAATATTCCACCGCCTCCGAGCCGATCAGCCCGTTGCTGCCGGTCACTAGAATCGTTTGAGGTTTCATCTGCCCGTTTTCAGTTCTTCCTTCCCGAGAAACTCAGATCAGCATCTCCGATCCAACAATCCACTCCTATTTCGCGGAATCCATCCGGCGCGGTGCCCGCGTCTCGACCGGATCACGACGCGGGACGAGTAACCGCACGAGGTTTTCGCGGCGCAGCCCGAGGCGATGACGCACGGGGCGCGTGACATCCAGGAACGGATGCTTGATATAGACCCGGCCGGCCCGCATCACGGCAATCGCCATCCGGATCAGCACCCGCTTGCTTGGCGCGAGCAGGTAGAAATACTTCCGGCGGATCCCGTGCGGGGCAAGACGGTAGGTGGCGTCGTCAACGGTGTGGAGATGGCGATAGCCCCCGGCAAGTTCGCGATTCCGGTTTGCCTGCGGGTCGTACCAGACCCCTTGCTGGCCTTTCTGGTGATAGGAGTAGTCATGGTTCTGGTGCACCGCGACGACTGCTGAGGAGGCATCGACCACGGGAACTTGGAGTGCCCCGGCTTTCCAGACCACCCAGTGGTCCCACCAAATCCTGCCGATGACCAGCGGCGGTATCTCCCGGTAGAGCCCGCGCCGAAAAACGAAATAATCCACGTTATAGGTGGGACGCTGCTTGCCCTGGCGGAGCGCGAGTTCCCGCACTTTTTCCTGCCGGGCTGGTTCGGCGAAATCCAGTGGCTCGGTAATATTGGTGTCCCAGCGGCGCCCCACCATCAGGAAACGGTCGCGCCAGGCGGCCACGCGTTCGACTGCGTGGCGGAAGTCTTGCGTCAGAATGATATCGCAATTGCTGTAGCACACGACGTCGTGCCGAGCGATCTCCTGAGCGCGATGGAAAATGTAGTTCAAATACTTTGTACCCTGCTCCGTGCGTTCCACGTGGGGCTCATGACGCAGGCCCAACTCGGCACAGGTTTCAGCGGCTCCCTCTTCGTCGCCAAATAGAATTACGTCCACATCGGGATGCAGAAGTTTCCAGCTCTGCAGCGCGTTGCGCTGAATGATGGCCGAATGGCCGCGGAACGGTTTCGGTGTTGAAAAAATCGTCAGCATCGCGTTACCCGAACTCTCCTGGCTCTCAATCCCCGCCCCCGTTGTGCCCTGCGCCTGCGGGCTTTCGCAGCACAAAACAACCCAGCGAATAGAGGCTGTTGTGCGGGTCGGCGGGATCCGACGTGGGCATGAGATCAAGAGCCGTCCTGCGGTCGCACGGAATCCAGCGGTTCTCGCTGTCTTTGACCCAGTAGGCCTCCATCTCGATCACATAGCGGCACAGCAGCCGGGGCAATCGGTCGGCTCCGTACACGCGGTGCCAGGGAGCAAACACCGCATCCCGGCCGCAGGGAGCCGTCATCAACAACATCCCGTCGGGTTTCAGCAGCGCGTGGAGGCGTTCCATCACTTGCAGATCTCCATCCCCTTGTTCTTGGGTCTGGCCATAGCGGCCCGCCAGACCAACGTGTTCGACCGAGGAGCAGTTGATGATCAGATCGAAATGATTCTCTGGAAGATCGAGTCGCAGCAGATCGCCTTGCACGAATCGCACATTGGGATCCTGCCACGGGAACGCTTGAGGCTCCAAGTCCACGGCCACGACGCGAAATCCTCTGAACGCCGCCAGCAGGCTCAGGTAGCCGAACTCACATCCAAAGTCCAATGCCTCGCCCGGACCGAAGGGCATCCTCGTGCTGATAAAAGACCATTCCACGTGACGCTCTCCCCAGATCGTGCGCCGCACCGGTCTGGCAGGGAAAATCGCCCGCTTCACCCCGCGCAACGGCCGGTGGAGCCATCCCGGGAGATAGACAGGTAGTCCTACTCGGACAATGGGCATGGTTCGTTCTTGTTTGCTGGCATCAGATGTCGAATCTCGTCCAACCGCTCTTCGGGCACCGCCACGAAATTGTCGTCAAAGCGCTTTCGGTCCGCCTCCACAGGTTGAAGGTCGCCTTGCCCGCAGATCCGAAACCACAGGTACGCGCGTTGATGCAGAAAGGCAACGATGTCTCTCGCCGGGTAGCCCCAGGGCTCCGTGCGGATGTCGTAGACTTCGGCGAGGATCACGGGGCGCGGCTCATGCTCCAGCAATCGCCCGGCGCCCTTCAAAACTGCCAGCTCTGCTCCCTCCACGTCCATCTTGATGAAATCAACGCGTTCGACGTGCTCCCGCTGCAAGAAGTCATCCAGGCGTGACACCCTGACCCGAAGCACCTTGGTTGGTTCGTGGACCGCGGGGAGGCGCAGGCTGTTGCAGCCGGTTTCTTTGCCTTCGACCAGAAAAAACTCCGTCTCTCCTGCGTGTTCCGCCAATGCGAATTCTCGGAGCTGGACGTTTCTGCAGAGGTTCAAATGGAGGTGCAGCGTTAGCTTCCTTCTCTCTCTCGGCGAGGGCTCGAAGGCATACACCCGCCCATGTGGGCCGACGCATTTTGAGGCCAGCAGCGTGTAGAGTCCGTGGTGTGCGCCGATATCGAGAACTATCATTCCCGGCCGCAGGAATTCTTGAACGAAACGACATTCCGCATTCTCAAAGCCTCCTGCGAGCAGGGCGCTGCCCAGTGTGTCGCGTCCCGCCAGCCACCAGGACCCGAAGGGCAGCCGAACGGGTACTGGGAGGCCCTGAAACACCTGCCGGGCATGAAAACCGAGAATCTCAAACTTCCCCGACCAGGGCTTCTGCAGGAAGTGCCCAAGGCGGACCAGTAGTGTTCTTTGAGGAGCGTGAGAATCGGCAGCGATCACGATCTCTTCTCCTGGAAAACAGACACGGGTTCCATGGAAGACACTGAAAAGCGTGAAGGAATATTCAAGATCCCCGCCCATTCGTCTTTCCAGTGGGTCACCGGTTCAGTCGCCACGAGGAATTCCGGCGCGCAATCCCAGTCGTCCAGCATCTCCTGCTCATCGAAGAGCGTAACTCGCCAGGAATAAACTCCTGGTCGGAGAGGCAGCGTGGGCAGGCTATAGAGAAACTTGTGAATACCGGACTCCAGTTGGAGATGATTGACGGCAGTCCCCCAGAGCAACTGGCGCCCGCTGTCGTACAGAGCGATCCCGTGTTGGCCGTCTCGGACGGGCTCATTCACACGCACGATGAACTTGATGGCCAGAGGTCCGTGGTAGTTCAGGACATTTGGCTGACTCCCGCGCGGCTCGACGATCTCCCAGCGGAGGAAGCGGGCCTTTTCGTTCGGCAAGCCGGCCCGGTGAGATGCGGTGATCTCCCCTGCGGCCATGGCGGCTTCATAGGCGCTCACCACTTCCGCCGTGGGGCCGTTCGCGCGGATGTGCCCGGCGTCGAACCAGACGACGCGCTGGCACAGCCGGCGGATCTGGTTCATCTGATGGCTCACGAAGATCACCGTGCGCCCGCGGTGGGCGACGTCGCCCATCTTGCCCAGGCATTTCTTCTGGAACGCGATGTCGCCGACCGCCAGGACCTCGTCCACGAGCAGGATATCCGGTTCGAGGTGCGCCGCCACCGAAAAGGCCAGGCGGACGAACATGCCGCTCGAGTAGTGCTTCACCGGAGTGTCGAGGAACTTTTCGATCTCTGCGAAGTCCACGATGCTCTCGAACTTGGCGTCAATCTCGTTCTTGCGCATCCCCAGGATGGCCCCGCTGAGATACGTATTTTCGCGCCCGGTCAGCTCAGGATGAAAGCCCGTGCCCACTTCGAGCAAGCTCCCAACGCGCCCGTGAATCTCCGCGTGGCCATCGGTCGGCCGGGTGATGCGCGAAAGAATCTTGAGCAGCGTGGTCTTCCCCGCGCCGTTGCGGCCGATCAGGCCGAGCACTTCGCCCTCGCGCACCTCAAGGGAAACGTCCTTGAGCGCCCAGAAGTAACTTGGCGTCGCGCGGCAAAATATCCGCAGCGGCGACTTCAGGGCATCGCCCAGCACGTGTCGCAGGGCTCGGTAAACCTCGCGCTCGCCAATGCGGTAGCGTTTGCCAAGCTGTTCGGCGCGAATGACGACTTCGCTCATCCTTTAGACCACATCCGCGATCGTGCCTTCCATCTTCTGGAAGTAAATCAACCCGCCAGCCACGGCGACCGCGACCATGCCAGCGGAAATCAACAGCGTTCCGCCGGGAGGCTGCCCGTGGCCGGTCAGCGCCCACCGAAATCCTTCGATGACACCGGCCATTGGGTTCAACGCATAAAGCCAGCGCCACCGCTCCGGCACCAGCGCGCTGGGATAAGCTACGGGCGATGCAAACATCCAGAACTGCACCAGGAACGGCACGACGTATTTCACGTCGCGGTAGATCGCATTTAGCGCCGAAAGCCACAGGCCCACGCCCAGCGCGGTCAGCACGGCAAGCAACAGAAACACCGGCAGCAGCAGCGTGGCGCGCGTGGGCACGATGCCGTAGTAGAGCATCATGGCCAGAAAGACGAGGAAGCCGATGGCGAAGTCCACGAGGCCCGAAAGCACCGAGGCCAGCGGCAGCACCAGGCGCGGGAAATAGACCTTGGTGATGACGCGCTGGTGCTCGACGACGGTGTTGGTGGCATTCTGCAGCGCCGAGGCGAAATACATCCAGGGCAGCAGCGCACAGTAGTAGAAGACTGGATAGGGCAGCCCCTGCGAGGGAATCTTCGCCAGCGCGCCGAAGAACAAGCTGAAGACCACCATGGTCAAGAACGGCTGGAGCACGGCCCACGCTGCGCCGATGGCCGTCTGCTTGTAGCGGATCTTAATGTCGCGCCAGACGAAGAAGTAGAGCAGCTCGCGATACTTCCAGAGCTCGGCCAGTTCGAGCTGCAACCATCCGCGTCGCGGGGCGATGCGCACCACCGGCCGCTCCAGCGGCGCAGCGTGCATGGGGACGATACCCATCTGCTCCTTCCTACTTCTGCCTCGGTGCTTCCGACTCCAATTCCTTCAAATCTTCCTGCTCAATATGCTCCATCAAAGCTCGGCGTCGCAGCAGATAAGTCTTCAGGGTGTGCGCCAATCGCACGGGCACAACCGCTTGGTTCCGAACCATCGTCGGCCAGGAGATGGGCCCGCGTGCGGGAATCATGTGCGTGCCCCATTGAAAAATGAAACCCAGATTCCACGCCACGAAGAGTCCCAGGACCAGGCAGGCCGCGGCAAAGGCTTTCTGCCTGCGCGCAAACCAGCTTCCTACCTCCTGCAGTAGCGCCGCCACGCCCAGAATAAAAATCGGCGTCAGGGAGATAAAAAAGCGGCTTCCAAACGACGCCATGCCGTCCCAATTGGAAAAGCTGGCGATGAAATAGTAGAAACCGAGAAACGCCACGAGCAGGGAGCGGCCCACTGTAGGATCGCGCCTCGAGAACAGCAGTAGCCCAAGAACCGCCAGCGCCGCGATTGGCGTCCAGGAGAAAAGCCCGTGGTTGGACGCAAACAGCACGGACTTCAGCGCCGGGGAGGTCCAGGACCAACTTTCACCGTATCCCAGAGCGAACGGGCTCCCATAGATGATCTTGCGTGTGATCAACGTGGGCAGCAGTGTGACCGCCCCCACAACCGCGGCGAGCGAGTGCATGCATAGCAGGCGACGAACGGCCCTGCCGGCCTCTCCCAGGAGTCGCCAGGCTTGACCGTATTCCACCAGCGCCTCAAAGCCCGGCACGACCAGCAGCACGCCATTCGGGTAATACACGTTGATCATCAACCCCGAGAGCGCACCGAGGACTACCCACTTCCTCCAGGTACGTATGCCACGCGTCCGATGCCAGTACCACAAGAACAGTGAAACGGTGAAGACCGAATGGGCGTGGGACCAAGAGGGATTGAAATACATGTACACCGGCAGGGAGCTGCCGAACCAGATGCCTAGTGTGGCCAGAAACGCCCAGCGCTCCTCGAAATAATTGCGGGCCAAGCCAAAGGCCAGGCAGAGCCCGGCGAAACCATACGCCGCGGTCGCCAGCCCCATGGTGATCAGGTACGGTCGTGAGAAACCGTCGGCGGCGATATGCGCTCCCAAACGATTCAACCCCAGAACAACGCCATGGGTGACCAACAAGAAGGGCGCCCAGAGGATCGACGCACCCACGGCGAAATGGTTGTCCACGTAGCCGGTCGAGGTGTACAGCTCGGGTCGGAGGCGGCCTGCCGAATCCACGCGGCTCTTCACAAACGCCCGATTCCCGTACAAGTAGTCATCATCAAAACGCAAGTCGTGGTCAATGAGCAGAGAGCGCACGTAGGCGTAGTAGCCGACTCCGTCCCCATGTACCCACGGGTTGATCAGAGGCAACGTGAGGACGAAGAGTAGCAGCAGAACTCTTTCGTAAGCGGTGAAGGCTTGCCGGAGCGAAACGGGTCGCGCGCCTGCGCTCAGAGCGGTGTCGCGCCGCTCCCTGGTGACGCGCGCCGTAGAAACCTCCGTCGTCAACGTCTCACTCATTCCATGCCCACTATACAGCGCCCCTCAGAAGCCAGGAATTCGCTCGCAAGCGTGGCTCGTCTGCTCTCGTCGTCCGACAGCAACGGGGCTTGGCTCGCTGCGGCCATCTTACAGAAATCAAGGTGTCACTCGGGGTAGGGGCCGGGAAGGAATCCGCAGAGCTTCCGGACAAACAGAATCGGCTGCCCCGGGTAACCCGCAGCCACGGGAAAGACCTACGGGGCCCTCACCACCCGAGGGCGACTCCCAGCCGATCACCAGGGGGCTTCCGGGAACTCAGTCTCCGGCGCTCGCTACCTGGCGAGGCGCACTGACCATTTCTCGTTTCTTCCCAAAATACGCTGCAACCCGATCCACGATCTCCGGCAGCGACGTGTTCGGCCGGAAGCCGGTGAGGTCCTCCAGCTTTTCCAGCGACGGCACCCGCCGCTGCATATCCTCGAAACCCGGCTCGTAGGCCTGGTCATAGGGAATATACGTGATGGGCGAAGAGCTGCCGGTGCGTTCCTTGACCAAGCGAGCCAATTCTTCGATGGTGATCTCGTGATCGCTGCCAATATTGACGACCTGGCCCACGGCGCGGTCAGTCGCCACCAGCCGGGAGATGGCTTCCACGGCGTCGCGCACATCGCAGAAGCAGCGCGACTGCTGTCCCGTGCCATAGACGGTGATCGGCGCGCCTTCCAGCGCCTGGCCGACAAAGTTCGGCATCACCATGCCGTAACGCCCGGTCTGCCGCGGGCCCACGGTATTGAACAATCGAGCCACGATCACCGGCTGCTTCTTTTCCTTCCAGTAGGAGAGCGCCAGGAACTCATCGAGCGCCTTCGACGCGGCGTAACTCCAACGGCTCTTGGTCGTGGGGCCGAGCACCAGGTCGGCATCCTCGCGGAAGGGCACATTGGTATTTTTTCCGTACACCTCGGAGGTGGAGGCAGTGAAGACCAGCTTGCGTTTCTTGCAAGCGGCATCGAGCACGAGTTGCGTGCCGTTCACGTTGGTTTCGATGGTGCGCACCGGGCTCTCCACGATCAACCGCACGCCCACGGCGGCGGCCAGGTGGAAAATAACGTCGGCCTCGTCCACCAGTTCGGCCAGCAACTGCCGGTTCTCGATGGAATCCAGAAAGTAGTGCATCCGGTCAAAGGATTTCAAGTGCCGGATGTTTTCCATGCTGCCCGTCGAGAGGTCATCCATCAACAGGACTTCGTCGCCCCGCTTGAGCAACGACTCCGCCAAATGAGACCCGATAAAGCCCGCACCACCTGTGATCAGAAAACGCAATTCGCCTCCTTGCCGAAGAGTTTGTCCCCCGTGTGGCTAAGAATTGACATGTCGCCGCGAGCCCTCGCCCTTTTCGCGCCCATAGCCACCGTACGAATAATAGGGGTAGTATCGATACGAGTAGTAATAGTCAGGCGAGCTGGCGTCGACCGCATTGAGCACCACGCCGAGCAGCCGACATTTGACCGCGAAGAGCTGGTCCCGGGCGCGACTGAACGCGTCCTTTGGTGTCTCGCCGCTCCGCACGACCAGGAGCACACCATCGGCCAGCACCGACAGGATCACCGCGTCGGTCGCGGCCATGATGGGCGGCGAATCGATCACGATGAACTTGTACTCTTGCCGCAGCACCGCGACTGCCTCGCTCAGCCGCCGCGAGGAGAGCAGGTCGGCCGGATTCGGGGGAACTGGTCCGGTCGGGATTGCGGCCAGATTGGTAATCACCGGGTGGGGCACGGTCACCAGATCCAGGGAGGAAACCCCGGCCAGATAAGAGCTCAGGCCGGCATACTTGCCGTCGCTCATGCTCAGGGCGCGGCTGATGCCAGGTTTCCGCAGATCTGCATCCACCAGCAGCGTGCGGTCGCCGAGCTGCGCCAGAGTCACCGCTAGGTTCACCGCCGCAGTGGTTTTGCCCTCCCGCGGCAAGGCGCTGGTCACCAGGATGACCTGCGGGGGATGCTCCGCCTGCGAGAGAAGCAGCGAGGTGCGCAACGCCCGGAAAGCCTCGGAGATCTGCGACTGCGGCAGGTGATGCGAGACCAGCTCCACGCGCGTATCCGAACCGTTCGACGAAGAACTCTTGAGCAGCTTCGTCGTGCGGCTGCGCCCGTTGCTGGTGGCAAACGCCGGCACCACCGCCAGGGAAGGCAGCCGGGCAAGCGACTCGATGTCGTCCGGGGTCTTCACAGTGTTATCCAGATACTCGCGCAGCAGGGCCAAGCCCACACCACCCAGCAACCCAATCACAAGACCGAGAATAATGTTGCGCGCCTTCTGCGGCCGCGAGGGCGCCGGGGGAACCATGGCCGGATCCACCACGCGGATATTGCTCGAGCGCAACCCCGCGGAAATGCCCGCTTCCTTCAGCTTCTGCAACAAGCCCTCATAGAGCTGCTTGTTGGCCTCGGCATCGCGCTTCAGGATGTTGTACTGCACCAGCCTCTCGGCCATTCCGTTGGTTTCGGCCTTCTGCCTGTCTAGAGCCTGACTGAGCAGCAGCTCCCGCTGCCGGGTGGCGCGGAATTCGGCTTCAATCCGGTTGACGATGTTGATCTTTTCGCGCGCGATGAGCTGCTCGAAATCCTTGACCTGGGCCTGGAGCCGCAAGACTTTCGGGTAGTTGGGGCCGTACTGATTCAGCGCTTCGGTGTATTGGGCACTCACCTCGGTCTGCTTCTTGATCACTTCCTGGAGGACGGGGTTATCCCGCACCGCGGGGATCGAATCCACGTTGCCGGCCTGCGCCAACTGGTAGATGGCTTCCTTGCGCATGCGATCACTCTGCGCCTCGGTCAGCTCCTTGTTCAGGTCGGAGAGCTTCTGCGTGGTGATGTTCTGTTTCTCATCAATGGTCCAGATCTGGTTCTGGCGCTCGTAGGCGATGCGCCTGTCTTCGGACTTTTCAACCTTGATGCGCAGCTCGTCGAGCTGGCCGGCCAGCCATTTGGAAGCCTGCGTGGCTGCTTCGTACCGGCTGCGGAAGTTCTGCTCAATGAAATTGCCGACATGGGCGTTGACCACCTGAGCCGCGAGGTTCGGATTATTGGCCTCAAAGGTGACATCCAACAACCGGCTGTTCGGCACCCGCCTGACACTCAGTCCTCCCAAGAACGCGCCCAGGGAAGGAGGCCGCTCCTGGTTGGCGGCGCTGCCGCCGGTCAGGAAGGGCCGGGTGGGCTTCCCCGGCTGGCCGCCGAAGGCAGGGCTTTCCGCGAGCCCCGCGGCCTTGATCGTTTGAAGTGCCAGGGTCTCGCTCTGCAGGATCTTGGCCTGGGTTTCGATATAGTTCTCCATGTCCAGGTAGATGTCGAAGGAGTCGGTGCCCTGAAAGGGGAGGATGTTTGTGTTTTCCCGGTCGATCTGCAGCCGGGCAGTGGCCCGATAGACGGGCTGCATCCGGAGAGTTGCAATCGTAACAAAGGTCACCGTGGTCAGCAGGAAAAACAGGATCAGCCACTGGTGCTTCCGCAGGATCATCACATAGTCGAGCAGGTGAGGTTCCCGCGGGGACGTATCCCAGATTTCGAATGGGGGCTGACCGGAAGCAATCTCGATTTGATCGTTCGTTCGGCGGTCGCGCGGAACCAGACGCGTTAACTCATTCATGTTTGGCTTGACACCCTCTGCCAGTCGAATCGGTCTCTTGCCGGGCGGGTTTCTACCGCGCGGCTCGCACTACAATCAGGCCAGTGGTGAGGGAGAGCGCAACATCGCCGACGCGGCGCAGTGCCCGCTTCCCGGTGCTGTCCGGTACAAACAGGATGTCGCTGGGAAGCAGGCGGACGTCCTCGATCTTGCGCTCCAAGATCTTGCCCAGGTCCACGTTGACTTCCTGTCTCTGACCTGTGTCCGCGTTCTTTCTCAGGATCACCGCCTGGTTCAGTTTGGCAGTGCCTTTCGTGCCCCCAGCTAAGGCGAGCACTTTGAGCGCGGTTATCCGCTCCTGCTCATTGGCCAGAACGTAACCGCCGGGCTTTTCCACGGCCCCGACTACATAGACAATGCCGGCGCGGGGCACAGTGACGACGTCGCCCCCCTGCAAAGGGATGTTGAACTTCGCGTCGCCTGACTCCAATAGATCGTTCAGGTTGATGGTGATCGTCGCCGGCGGGGCACTTATATTACCGCCGGGGGCTCCCGGATCACCTGTGGCATTGTCACTTCCAGCATGAGTCACGATCACCGTGCTCCCAGCATCATTGGCGATGCCGCCCGCCTCCGAGAGCACCTCCAATAGTGTCGTCTGTCGAATCGCTTGGTAAACAAGGGAATGCCCCACGGCCCCGATTACGGTGATCGGCTGGCTGCGCTGTTCTTTCACGAACACGGTCACTTGCGGATGCGAGACCAGCCCGTTGGTCTGAAGCAGTTCCGCAAGCTTCTCCTCCAACTGGAAGGCGGTCAGCCCGCTGGCACGGACCTTCACGGGGAGCAGCGGAAGAGAGATATAGCCGGACTCCCCTACCCGGACGTCTCGGGAGAGTTCGGGCACATCAAAGACCTCGATGCGCACCAAGTCTCCGCTCCCAACCAGGTAATCACCCTGCTTGGCGTGCATCGCGGAGGCCAGCCGGCGGATCCGCTCGTTTGTTTCCTGGGGAGTTTCAAGCTTCTGCTGCGGAAAGGCAGCGGAGGTGACCAGAAGCGATAGAGCCGCCAGGCCGGCGCACGTCAGACCTAGCCGGCGGGATACACCACACCTTGCCGAAAGCATCGGATAGACTTTTCCCCCACGCGCCGCCATTATACAAGCAGTTGGGCAGTGTCAAGCAACGAAATACGGAATAATTTCGCCCTAGGTCACCGGTGGGCCAGAAATGGAAGATTCGGCGCATTTCGCATACACTTTCCCGTGATTCGAGGCGCGGCCCTGCTCGTGGGGTTGCTGTGTCACGGCCGGACAGGCCTGTGGGCAAAGGCAGCCAGGCGCCGAAAAGCCTCAGCTCAGACCCGGGGGTGAGCAATGTCGCCTGTCATTCACTCCGCACCGTCCAGGGAAGCGGCCGGAGCCGGCGAGAGTCAGACGTCGCCCGTAGAAGTTACTGTCGTGATGCCATGCCTGAACGAGGCGGAGACTCTAGCTAGGTGTATCACCAAGGCCCAGCGCACAATCGAAAACCTGAAGCTGCGCGGTGAGATCATCGTCGCGGACAACGGCAGCACGGACGGCTCTCCAGAGATCGCCCAGAAACTGGGCGCCCGGGTGGTCCATGTGGAAACTCGCGGATACGGCAGCGCCCTGCAGGGCGGAATCGCAGCGGCGCGGGGTGAGCTGATCGTCATGGGAGATGCAGACGACAGCTACGATTTCACCCAGATCGGCGTCTTCGTTGGCAGATTGCGGGAAGGGTTCGACATCGTGATGGGCAACCGCTTCAAGGGCGGCATCACGCACGGGGCCATGCCACCGCTTCACAAGTACCTCGGAAACCCAGTTCTGACGGGCCTGGGACGGCTGCTCTTCAAGAGCCCCTGCGGAGACTTCCACTGCGGCCTTCGGGCCTTCCGAAAAGAGGCCATCCAGCGGCTCGGGTTGCGAACTACGGGGATGGAATTCGCCAGCGAAATGGTGGTGAAGGCGAGCCTGTTCGGGTTGCGCATCACCGAAGTCCCCACCACGCTGTCGCACGATGGGCGCAGCACACCGCCCCACCTGCGCACCTGGCGCGACGGCTGGAGACACCTACGGTTCATGATGCTTTACAGCCCGCGCTGGCTCTTCCTTTACCCTGGCCTCCTGCTCATGCTACTGGGCACGCTGATCGGAATCTGGCTGCTGCCCGGGCCACAAATCATTTGCGGTGTCGGCTTTGATATCCACACGCTGCTGTTTGCCGCAATGGCGGTTCTGCTCGGCTTTCAGGCAATCAATTTCGCCGCCTTCACCAAGGTCTTCGCCGTGACCGAGGGTCTGCTCCCGGCCGATGACCGGGTCAATCGCTTGTTCCAGATGATTACTCTGGAAGTAGGCCTGGCCATCGGCGGCGCGCTGATGGCCGTGGGCCTGGCGGCCTCGCTGGGCGCTTTGTGGTACTGGAGTGCGCGGCACTTCGGCCCCTTGGATCCGGCCAAGACTCTGCGCGTGGTCATCCCCGGCGTGGTGTCCCTCACGCTGGGAGTACAGATTGCCCTTTCCAGCTTTTTCCTCAGCGTGCTAGGGATGGCGAGACGTTGAAAGTCGCGGCGGAGTTCGATTCTTACGCGGATTTCTACTCCGCCGCGCTCGCCCAAGCACTCTCCCCGTCCGGGGAGGATGCCTCCTATTTTGCGCGCGGCCGCGTGGCCTGGCTGGCCCAGTGTCTCCGACAAATCGGAGAGGCGCCTCGCTCCATCATGGATTACGGCTGTGGCCTGGGTTCGACCGCTCCACTCCTGCTGGAAGCCTTTGCCGCCGAGAACACCGTGGGCGTGGACGTCTCCCCGCAGTTCCTGGAGGTGGCCCGCAGAAACCACGCCTCGGATCGCACGCGCTTCTTCTCCACCGAGGAATACGTCCCCTGCGAGACGTTGGACTTGGTGTATTGCAATGGGGTATTCCACCATATTCAGCCGGACGAGCATGCGCAGGCTCTGGAATACATTTTCCGTTCGCTCCGCCCGGGCAGAGTGTTTTCGCTCTGGGAGAACAATCCCTGGAATCCCGGTACCCGATACGTCATGACCCGCTGCGCCTTCGATAAGGGCGCCGTCGCGCTGGCGCCTCCATACGCCAAACACTGTCTGAAACGAGCCGGGTTCCAGATTCTGCGCGCAGATTTTCTGTTCATTTTTCCAAGGTTCCTCAAATGGCTGCGCGGCATGGAACAATTCGTGTCTTCCTTCCCCCTGGGTGCTCAATACCAGCTTCTCTGCCGCAAGCTAATGAAATAGGACCGCCGCGCGAATCATCCCACCCAACACCGCGGGGGCGCGCAGGGCTACGCTTCAACGCTCCAGCGTTGGTCGGACGGCCGAGGTGGCAAGGGCCGCTTGTAAGAGGAACAGCAGAGCGTTCGACGGGATGTGAAGATTGAAATCGACTAGGCTGTGGGCCAACAATCCTGTGCAGGCCACCAGCGCACCGGTGCGGATGGCCAGCTCCACGGAGATGCGGCTGGCGGACAGGCGGGCCAGGCCGGAGCGAAACAGCAGAACGATGAACGCCAGAGAACACACGCCCCCGACTACCCCGGCTTCGGCCAGCACTTCCACGTAATCGTTGTGCGCGTGGTTCACGATTTTTCCGTCGTAGAAACTCTCATACCGCGGGTAAACCACCGAGAGTGTCCCGAGCCCCGTTCCAATCCAGCGATGGTCGAGAAAGATGCGCCAGCTATCGCGGATCATCACCAGCCGGCGGGCTTCGGTAACTTCCAGCGATTGAAACTTTGCAAAGCGGTCCAGGGCGCGGCCCACCCCCAGCCACGCGATCAACCCTACCGCCAGTAGCAGCACCAGCGCGGCGGCCGCCAGGCTTTTTCTCTCCCGGCGGCTCGACCAGATCAGGATCGCCAACAGGCCGAGTTGCAACAGGAAGCTGGCAATCCCCCCGCGTGAAGCAGCCAGAAACAGCGCGCCAATCGGCAGCAGGGTGAACAGAGCCACTAGGGGCAACTGATCCCGTCGCACCGCGCGGAGCACCAGGATGGCCAGGCCCGGCGGCACCAGCAGCTCGATGAGTCCCGCGAAGTGGTTGCGGTTGACGTAGGGCCCGAAGGGGACTCCGCCATAGCGCAGTTCGCGCACCCAGTAGAGCTTCCCATTGAACGTGAAGTGCTGGAGGATTCCAAAGACCGACACGACAAATCCCACCGCCAGTAAAAACCACACCAACCCCTGCCACTGCTCGAGCGTGCGGAAAGCCTGCACGGCCAAGAAAAACAGCAGGAGACACGCCCCCAGCTTGAGCAGTTCGATCCGCGTCAGGTAGGGGTACACCGTGCGGCGCGCCAGAATCTGCAGCAGCGCGACGCCCGCAAAGCCCGCGAGCGGCCAGTACAGCGCATTCCAGCAGACCTCGCTCTCCCGCCCCGTGAAAACCAGCAGGCCCCACCACACAAGCAGCGCCGCGGCGCCGATCTCCAGGATCGCTTCCGACCAGCCCTCCACGGCACCGTGGGCCAATACCGCGAAGGCTACCAGGAGACAAATTCCGATGCGGATGGCTTTCATGGCGAGGGGCGCGCCGCTTCCGGCGACACAGGTGTCAGGGAAACGTCGTCCACCCAGAGCGTGCCATGAAGTTTGTTGTCAAATTTCTGGCTGGGGGTGCGGCGCAGAACAATCTGCGCCAGGCGGGTTTGCGGTCCGGTAGTGAAGTGGAGCTCCGCGAGCGTCCAGGGCAGGGTTCCGGTCCGGTTCGGTGTGAGGAGCGTCGGCGAGCCGGGGGTACGGGGAAAGGCAATCAGGAAGCGCACGCCGCTATCGGTAGAAATCTCTTCGGTGCGCAGGTAGGCGGTAAAGTGGTAGCGGGTATTCGGCTCGACCGGCACGAACTGAATCAGATTCGCAAAGTCCAAGTTGGTGCTGCCATCAAAAGTCAC
Organism: Acidobacteriota bacterium; assembly: GCA_016201215.1. GTDB lineage: Bacteria > Acidobacteriota > Terriglobia > Acidiferrales > UBA7541 > QHYU01. Next base: position 48,528 of record JACQDH010000157.1, read on the forward strand.
CCGCAGCGAGCGCGCCCCGGCATGGCGCGTCTCGGTGTCGAAATCCAATGAGGCTCCCGGAATGTTTTCGCGCCGCCAGCCAAATCCGCCATCGTCGAGCGCGCCTTCAAATCCGCCGTCCCACACCAGCGAGCCGCCAGGCCCCTCGGGCAGGGACTGCCCGGCAAGTCCCCGCGCCTGTTGCCAGAGCCGGCGGGCGTCCTCTACGCGGTCACGCTCCAGGAGCCCATCGAGCAGCAAGAAGGTGCGCCGCAACTCCAGCGCAGGGTGCAGTGTCACGAGCCGCTTCCACACCGCGAGCGCGGCATTGTCAGCGCGCTCAGCCACAAAGAAGTCCAGTGCAGTGAGATAAACACCGCTATCGGCCGGTAGGGTTTCGTTCAGGATGCGGTCCACATCCGCGCTGACGCGCCAGCAGCGCGAGACCGCCAGGGTGGTGAGTTTGGGATCCTTGGTCACCGCGCGGCGAATCTGGGCAAACGCCTCCGGGAGGCGCTCCTGTCGCAGCAGGAAATTTCCATACCGCCAAGCCACCTCGGTGGAAATCGGGTAGGCGGATTGGGCCGTCTCAAATGCTTCGCGTGCCCGCGCGGGGTCGCCCGCTGACTCGTAGGCATCGGCCAGGTCCATCCAGTAGAAGGCTGAGCGCGGATCGATGGCCAGCGCCCGGCGATAATAAGCGATGGCCAACGCCGGGTCGGCGTGCTCAAAATCGAGTTGCCGGTACCGACCCAGGCGATACCAGTATTCGGCGTTTCCCGGCTCCAGGCGCGCCACCCGCTGCCAAGCTTCCGCCTGCGAAGACTTCGCCCACAGGTCTGCCAGCCCGTTCTTGCCTCCCTGGAAGGTCAGCGTTCCCGCCAGCAGAAGTATGGCAGCCAACAGCAACCAGCGCTGTGCGGGGTTGGTGAAGGGGATCTGCATTGCGCGATAATCTGCTCCCACAACCGCGCGGCACGCAACAAAAAAACCATGCAGAGTTTTCAGCGCAGTCAAGACAGAACAGGGTGGGGGGCGGGTCAGGCGTTTCCCGGCAGTGAAGGCGGAAGGAGTCGACTGGCGGCTCCACGCGCGGGAAGCAGGAGTCGCTTGGCTAGGCGCGCAACCGGAAACCAGAAACGGCTGAAGACCGAAAAACGGGAAAGCAGACGGCCCAGCGCGATCTGTCCCGGCGCCTGCAGATCAATCCGGCGGTCACTGCGGTCGATCGAGATCACACAACCGAGAAATTCAAGGTCCGAGAGGGGGGCATCCGCGTGAGGAAGAGCGTCTCCTTTTGTCACTAGGAGCGGCCAGCCGGGTCGCTGGTCTTTCCGGATCACACGATGGACAAACAGACGCCCGTCACGGGTGAACAAGATGATCTCGCCCAGGCAGATCCGGTCCAGGTCGGTACGTAGGATGTGGAGAAGATCGCCGGGGCGAATCCAGGGCAGCATGCTGGTACCGAACACGCGCAGGCGGGCCGCACCTCTCGCGCGCATGGCCTCGGCCACCTGCTCTACTCGCGATGCTTCAATCCCCTCGCTCATCCCACCCTAAATCTCGGATTCCCAAACCCTGCGGCTGGCCAGGGCGGCGCGATCAAGGATCCAACCGGACCGCCTGTGTGAGGATGACTTTGTCGTCCAGAGAAACCTCCACCCGCCAGTTCCCGGTCAGAAGACGCTGGCTGATGAACGTGCCAGCAACGGGTAGGGCGCGAACGGTGGTCGCAGTCCCATTGGCACCGGGGCCGACGCTGAAGCTGGTCTCGATGGCCTGATACACATTGCCGTTGGGCAGAAAGAAGCGCAGCTTCTGCGCATGTGTCCCGACGGGCGCGTTGCTCCACGTGACGAACACATTCAGATCACCCAGCGACTTCACGCTGAACGAGTTGGCAGACGCGCAGCCCGGCGCGGGATTGTCACAGAAGGACACGGCCGCGCTCGGCGGCACCGCGGAGGGCGGGGGCGGAGTGATGTTCGTCATCGCGGTTTGCCCGGCGCAGCCCGCGCTGAGCAGGATCGCGCAAACCATGGCCGTCAGGAGGACAACTCGCGTCGCAGAATACGCCTGCGAACGCTCACCAGCAGAATTCCGAATTTGCGTCAGCATGGCTTGCCTCCTCAGAAGGGGAACGTAAACGCGTACACGCGCCCGTCGGTGGCGCCCACGATGATGAGGGACAACTCCACGTCCAGGCTCGGGTCGCCCACCGTCACTGGCGTCGTGTTGACGATGCGCTGCTTTTGGTCCACGCCCGTGGCCAGATTCAGCTCATGGATCTTCCCGTCATCGCAGCCCACGTAGACCGTGCTCAGTCCGGTGAATCCAATCGGCGCGGACACATTGCAAGGCAGCGTGGTGTTCCACAGATTCGTAAACACATTTCCCGTAGTGTCAAAGCTCACGGCATGCACCGAGGTGTTCCTAGTAACGATAATCGTATACGGGGAACTGAAGTTCAGCACCAGCGGGAACCCCTTCTGGATTAAACCCACCCCGGCCGGTACTGGATACGTGGCCAGCGTAGTCACAAGCGGCGGGGGCCCACTGCCATCGTCCAACGTGGGACTAACCGCTTTCACTTCCACGTTGTCGGTTGCGACAAACAGCACATCGCCAAACCGGGTCAACGTCGGCGAGGCATCCACGTCGAGGGTCAGGTTCGCGATGCCCAGAACAGCGCCGTTGTTCGCGTTGATCTTCCAAAGGTTCGGCCGACCGATCGAAAGGCTGCTGAAGTTGCGGGTCGTGACCCAGATGATGTTGCGCTGGTAATCCACCAGCGGTGTGGAATTGACGGGGCCCATCCCCGGGTTGGCCTGAGTAGCCA
>JACQDH010000158.1 GCA_016201215.1 Acidobacteriota bacterium
GTCGAGCGCCTTCCGCATCACCTCGGTGGTGATGCCGCTCACCTTGATGTCCATCTGCAGCGCCGTGATGCCGTTGGCGGTGCCGGCGACCTTGAAGTCCATGTCGCCGTAGTGATCTTCCGCGCCGGCGATGTCGGTCAGGATGGCATACTTGTCGCCTTCGACGACCAGGCCCATGGCGATCCCGGCGCAGGCCGCGCGCAGGGGCACGCCCGCGTCCATCAACGCCAGCGAGCCGCCGCACACCGTGGCCATCGACGAGGAGCCGTTGGACTCCAGGATGTCGGAGACCAGGCGCATCGCGTAAGGGAAGTCCTCTTCCGGCGGCAGCAGATTCACCAGCGAGCGTTCGGCCAGCGCGCCGTGGCCGATCTCGCGCCGGCCCGGCCCGCGAAGGAATTTCACCTCGCCGACCGAAAACGGCGGAAAGTTGTAGTGCAGCATGAAACGCTTGAAGGCTTCTTCCTCAAAGAGCAGGTCTAGGCGCTGCTTGTCTTCCTTGGTGCCCAGGGTGAGCGTGGCCAGCGCCTGGGTCTCGCCGCGGGTGAACAGCGCCGAGCCGTGCACGCGCGGCAGCAGCCCCACCTCGCAGGTGATCGGGCGGATCTGGTCAAACGCACGGGCGTCGGGACGCCGGTGGCGAAATAGGATGTCGTCGCGGAAATAGCGTTCCCGCAGGCGCTCAAACGCGCGCTCGGCCAGGGCCCGGCGCTCCTCTTCCTCTTCGGGAATGCTAGCCAGGAGCTCCGTCTTGAGCGCGTCCACACGTTGGTAGCTCTCCTTCTTCGGATATTTCGCCGTGTCCAGCGCGTCGTGTAGGCGCTCGCCGTACTGCTGCTCGATCTGCCTGGCCAGCTCTGCATCGAACGGCAGCGGCGGAACCACCACTTTAGTGGGCTGGAGCCTGTCGTGCAGTTCGCGGATGGCGGCGATAATTTTGCGCACCTGTTCATGTCCGAACTGCAGCGCGTCGGCGACGGTGTCTTCGGAAACTTCGAGCGCCCCCGCTTCCACCATCACCAGGGCGTCCTCACTGCCGACGACAACAATGTTCAGCAGGCTGGTCTTCTGGTCGGCGACCGTGGGATTGGCGACGAGTTGGCCGTTCAGCAGGCCCACGCGCACGGCGGCCACGGGCTTGTCAAACGGCAACTCGGAACAGAAGGCCGCGGCCGACGCGGCGGTCACGGCGATGACATCGGGGTCATTTTCGCTGTCGGCCGAGAGCACCATAGCGACAATCTGCGTCTCGTTGCGCCAGGCTTCGGGAAACAGCGGCCGGAGCGGGCGGTCAATCAGCCGCGAGGTCAGGATTTCGCGCTCCGAGGGCCGCCCTTCGCGCTTGAAAAAGCCGCCGGGAATTTTCCCCGCCGAATAGGTGTATTCGCGGTAGTCCACGGTGAGGGGAAGAAAATCTTTGGGATTGATCCTGGTGTCCATGCAGGCGGTAACCAGCACGACGGTGTCGCCATAGCGCGCGACCACCGCGCCATTGGCCTGTTTGGCGATTTTGCCGGTTTCAAGCGTCAAGGGACGCCCGCCGACTTCAACACTCACACTTTGCGGTACTTGCTGCGACATAACTGCGGTTCCTTTCGCGCCGCCGGCTTTGCGGGGCGCAGTTCAGATGCGAGATCGAGTTTCCAATTCTCGTGTGGAAGAGAGCGAAGGCGTCAGCGCGGCGCGGGAAGCGGCGAGGTCACAAAAAAAGCGACCGGGCACCGAGGCCAAGCGGTCGCAGGACTCTCGACGGGCTCCGCAGAGGTACGGAGCTTTTGATCGTGCGCCTGGAAGCCCCGCAGGCTGGCGGGCTACTTGCGCAAACTAAGCCGTTCAACAATCTCGCGATACCGATCCGGGTCACGACGGTTCAGGTAATCCAGCAGCCGGCGGCGCTTGTTGACCATCATAATCAATCCGCGCCGCGAGGCATGGTCCTTGACGTGCGACTTGAGGTGCGAGGTCACGTAGTTGATTCGCTCGCTCAGCAATGCAATTTGCACTTCCGGTGAGCCGGTGTCTTTCGGGTGCGTCCGGTATTGCTCGATCAACACTGACTTGTCTTCTTTCAAGTCGCCGCCCCCTTTCTGAGTCGCGCCCTGCTCAACGCTTTTCGTCTTCTCTTCGACCCAGAAATGCTATCACACGGCGCGAAGCAGTGTAAAGCTGTTGTGAGGGAAGCCCGCTGATCCGGGGCGGTCCAGAACAAATTCGCGGGTGGCATCCCAGGCGCGCCGGCTCGCGCTCAGGGGCGTCTGGGCCGCCCGTGTGAGTTCACCGGCGCAAGTGCCTTCCGGCAGCGGAGAGGCGCAACCCTCAGTTCTACAAGGACTTCTGCGGGCGAATCAGGGCGAGGAACTCGTCGCGCGTTTGCTTGTTTTCGCGGAAGGCGCCGAGCATGGCGCTGGTGACCGCCTGCGAGTGCTGCTTTTCCACCCCGCGCATCACCATGCACAGATGTCGCGCCTCGATGATCACGCCCACCCCTTCCGGGCTGATCTTCTGCTGGATGGCCTGGGCGATCTGGCTGGTGAGCCGCTCCTGGAGCTGCAGGCGGCGCGCAAACATGTTGACCAGCCGCGGAATCTTGCTCAGCCCGATCACCTTCTTGCTGGGGATGTAGGCCACGTGGCATTTGCCGAAAAACGGCAGCAGGTGGTGCTCGCACAGGCTGAACAGCTCGATATCCTTCACCACCACCATCTCGTCGTAGCACACGCTGAACATCGCCCCGTTGAGGATTTTTTCGGGGTCCTGGTGGTAGCCGCTGGTCAGATAGCGCAGCGCCTTCTCAAAGCGCTCGGGCGTCTTGCGCAGGCCCTCGCGGTGCGGGTCCTCGCCGATCATCGCCAGCATGCGGCGCACCATCTCAGCAATAGATTCGGCCGGCACTTCCAGCTTGCCGGCGGCGTGGCTTGTGTCGAGCAGCAGTTCTTCGGTCGGCTTGGTCATGATGGGCTCCCGTCGGTTTCTCCCGAATATTCAAAAGTATTCAAACTGGTCTCCTCGAGGCGCACGCGTGCGAGCCGCGCGGCGGGAAAACTCCGCAGGCGATTGTAAATCTCGATGCACAGGTTTTCCGTTGTCGGGACGCGCTCGCGGAATGCAGCGATTTCCTCGTTCAAGTTCTTATGGTCAAAGGCCTCGAGCACTTCGCGCTCCACAAAGTGATCCAGCTCCCCCAGGTGCGCGACCATGCCCGTCGCCGGGTCCACCGGCCCGCTCACCGTGACCTCGAGCACATAGTTGTGCCCGTGGCCGTAAGGGTTGTTGCACTTGCCGTAGATGCGCCGGTTTTCTTCCTCGCCGAGCCGCGGGATGTGCAGGCGGTGCGCGGCGGCGAACGAGTAGCGCCGCGTGAGCTGAATGGTCACCGCGGCCCTCCGTTCCCGTAGCAATCCACGAACAGGTCGGGCGTCTCGTAAACCCGGACGCGGTGGAGCGATCCCTTCGTAATTTTCGGCTCCAGTAGCTTCCAGATCACCGCGGCGATGTTCTCACAGGTGGGGATCTTCCCGGCGAGCTCCGGCACCTCGTAGTTCAGGAAGCGGTGATCCATCCGCTCGATGATCTCGCGCTGCAGAATCTCCTTGAGTTCTTTCAGGTCGAGCACCATGCCGGTGGTGGCATCCGGCGTGCCCGCAACGGTGACCTCGAGAACGTAATTGTGCCCGTGGCCGTGCGGATTGTTGCACTTGCCGAAAATGCGCCGGTTCTCCTCCGCCGAAAGCGCAGGGTTGTGGTAGAGATGCGAGGCCGAAAACTCGATTTTACGCGTGAGATAAATCATCGTCGCTTCTTCCGTCTTACCTGCCCGGCGCCCCGACCTGATATTCGCGGCCTTTCCAGACCACGCGGCCGCGGGCGTAGCGCCACGCCGAGGCGACCAGCGCGGCCGAATACAAGGCCACCGCAGGCACATAATATAGGATACGCGAAATCGGAAAATGATTCCGGCGCAACACGGCGGCGTAGGCCGCGTGGCGCCCCGCCAGCAGCACCAGCCCCAGCGCGGGCAGGATTCGGTGTAACGGGGCCAGCAGAATCACTACCAGCGGAATCCAGGGCACCACCGAGAGCAGTTCCCGCGCAACCGCTCCCAGCGAACCACCCATCAGCGGGAAGAGATTCTTCGTCCAGCCCTGCCACAGGGCCGCAAAACTGCGGTACATCCGCACGCGGGCAATCCCCTGCCCCAGCGCGAAATGGAGCGCATAGCCGGCTTGCTTGACGTGACGCGCCAGGGCCACGTCCTCCAGCACTTGCCCGCAGACGTTGCGATGGCCGCCGACAGCCTCGTAGGCGTCGCGGCGAATCAGCAGGTATTGCCCGTTGGCCGCCGCGGCTGGCGAGCGCGCGTCGTTCACTTCCTCGAAGGAAAACTGCTGTGCCAGGCGCGTATAAATGAACGGAATCACGGCGCGCTCCCACCAGGTGCGCGTCTCCTGCTCGGGAGAATACGAGACCAGCGCCGCGCCGGATGCCGCAGCGTCCGCCAGCGCGCGGGCAGTCGAGTCCGGCAGGTGCACCGCGTCGGCGTCTGTAAACAGCAACCAGTCGCCCGTGGCGCGGGCAGCGCCGAGCGAAACCGCGTAGTTCTTCCCCACCCAGCCGTCAGGTAACTGCCCAGTTTCCAGCACGCGAAGCTGCGGGACGCTGCCTGCCAGCTCGTTCAGAATCGCCGCGGTGCGGTCGCTCGATTGGTCGTTGACCACGAGAATTTCGGCAATCTCGGGCTGCGCCGCAAGCGAAGTGACCGCCTGGGCGATGGTGGCCTCTTCATCGCGGGCCGGAACGATGGCGGAAACAGTGGCGCTTGAAGACATGTGATGGCGCTGCGATGGATCCGTTGATTCGACTCGCGCAGTCCGAGGCAGGTCTGTATTATAGCAGGCGAGGAAGGCGTGAAGAAACTGCTGAGCGGATTGGCGCTGGTGGCCGCGGCGGCGGCGGTGCTGATTCTCGCTTCGCCCACGATCCGCCAGGGCGAACCCAGCATGGCCGGCAGCGCCGCGCCGGGATTCGCGTTTGAGTTGGACGGCAAGCCGGCCAAGCTCGGCGACCTGCGCGGCAAGGTCGTGGTGCTCAACTTCTGGGCCACCTGGTGCCCGCCGTGCGTCGAAGAGATGCCCTCGCTCATCCGGCTGCACCAGCGCATCGCTTCGCAGGGCGGGCTGGTGCTCGGCGTCAGCGTGGACGAGGACGCCGCCGCCTATGACAAATTCCTGCGCAAACACCAGGTCACCTTCCCCACCTATCGCGACCCCTGGAAGAAGATTTCTTCGCGCTACGGCACGTATATGTTTCCGGAAACCTACCTCATCGCCCGCGACGGCCGCATTGCGCGGAAAATCATCGGGCCGCAAAACTGGGACAGCCCGCAACTGGTCGCCTACCTCGACTCCCTGCTCCGCAGCAACTGACCCGAAGCGTGGGTTCCCCTCGCGACGTCGCTCCTCTAGCGGTTCTTCCCGGGTCAGCTATCCATTACCCGCTGCCAAAGGCAAAACCTCCAACACAGAGTGCGCAGAGGATCACAGAGGGCACGGAGGGTTGTGGCTTGACTCTCTGAGTCTTCGGCTCTCTCACTCTTCGAGTCTTCGACTCATCGACTGCTGGCTGACGACTGAAAGCTGATCGCTGAAACGGAAAGCCGACAGCTTTCTCACTCGTAACGCAGGGCCTCGACGGGATGGAGCCGCGAGGCGCGAATCGCGGGCGCTAGCCCGCTCAGCACGCCGACGAAGATCAGGATGATGGTCGAAAGGGCGACGGTGGCCAGAGAAATGTTCAGGTGAATATCCACCTTGCCGGAAGTGTCCTCGTAAGCCGGGCCGAGAAACGCCAAGGTGCCGATCCCCGCGGCAAGTCCCTCGGCGAGCAGGATGCCCATCGCGCCGCCCAGCAGGGTCATCACCAGCGCTTCGGCCAGAAACTGCATGCGGATGTGGCCCCGCCGGGCACCCAGCGCGCGGCGCAGGCCGATTTCCCGGATGCGCTCATCCACCGAGACGAGCATGATGTTCATCACGCCCACTCCGCCGATCCCCAGCGTCAGCGCACCGATGAACAGCAGCAGGGCTTCCAGGCCAATGGTGATGCCGTCGATGATCGGGCGGAACTCCTCGCGGCCGAACATCTGAATGGCGCGCTTGTCGGTGGGCGAGAAGCGCTGGCGCTTGGCGATGGTGGCGCGCACCTGGTCCATGGCCTGCTTCTCGAAGCGGGGTGCGATGGGCACGAAGACAATCACGCTGGCGTAGCGCGTGTCCCAAATGTCGCCTGCGGTGGAGTACGGAATGAAGGCGGATTCGTCGTCGCTCCTGAAGTAGTTGCTGTCCTGGAATTTTCGGTCCATCGAGCCGATGACAGTGAAGCGCAGTCCGGAAATCTGCAGCGTCTCGCCGACAGCCGGATGGCCGCCGAAGAGCTTTTCGCGCAGGCGCGCGCCGAGAAAGGCCACGCGTCGGCGTTCCAAGATGTCCTCCGGAGTGATCCAGCGGCCGTCGCTGGGGTTTTCGTTGCGCATCTCGCCGTACTCGGGGCAGACGCCACGAATGGGGGTGTTGGCGAAGCCGGCGTCGTGCGAGATGCCGAGAAAGCGCACGGTCTCCCGGCAGGCCTGCCGGATTACCGGAACCTCCTGCTGGACCGCCTCGAGGTCCTCCTTTTCAAAGCGCACGATTTTCCCGGCGCGTTCGCCGCCCGCTTGCTCGCTGGTGGTGCCCGGCCAGGCGACCACCGCGCCTCTGCCGAAAGCCTCGAACGAATACACCAGCACGCCACGGAACGAGGACCCGTACGCCAGCAGAATGGTCACCGCCACGATGCCCCAAACGATTCCGAGCATCGAGAGCAGGCTGCGCACCTTGTTGCGGCGCAGTGCGTCCCAAGCTTGCCGCAGAATCTCGCGGAACATCAGCCGCCTGCCTCATAACGTAAAGCTTCAATGGGATCGACCGAGGCGGCTCGGCGCGCGGGATACATTGCCGCCAACACGGCAACGGTGCCGAGCAAGGAAAAAGAAAGGAGCCCTGTCTTCCAGTCGGCAAGCAAACCGGCAAAAAACGGCGGCATGGGAATCAGATTCACCAGGGCGCACAGGCCGTAGGCGATTCCCATGCCCACGCCGCCGCTCAGGAATACCACGATCAGTGTTTCGACAAAAAATTGGCCCAAGATGGCGCGGCGCGTAGCGCCCACGGCCTTGCGCACGCCGATTTCGCGCGTGCGCTCGCGCACGGCCACCAGCATGACGTTCATCACGCCAATGCCGCCCAGAAACAGCGTGGCCACGCCGATGGCGCCGAGGAAGTACTTCATGCCGTCCACGATCATGGCATTGGCCTTGGCTTCCTTCACGGTGTCCCAGATACTGGCGGCTTCTTTGTCGCGCGGGTCGAAGTCGTGCAAGCGGGCGAGCGTGCGGCGCACTTGCAGCTCGCAGGCCTCGTGCGTTTCCCAGGAGTACGGCGCGACGATCAAGCGATCCACGCTTTCGCCGGGGGCCGGCTCTTTGTTCGGGAGGTCGCGGAGGATCGCGCGAAACGGGACGAAAACTTTGCGCCCGTCGAAGCCGTCGTAGCTGGAGTTCTGGCGCTTCTCGCGCATGGCGCCGATAACGACGTAGGGCATGCCGTCGAGTTCGATGGTTTCCCCCATGGCGTTGCGCGTGCCAAAGAGCTGCTTCTTGGTTTCGTTGCCAAGGAAGGCCACGCGGCGGCCTTCGGCTTGGTCCTGCCAGTCGTAGAAGCGGCCTTCGCCGACGGGGATGGAGCGCACTTCCGCGAAAGGCGGGAGCGAACCGGTGATGAGGATGTTGCCGTTGTTATAGAGGCTGCGCACCGTGGCGTTATTGCCGAGCTCAGGCATGACGTGCTTGCACGCCGCCGCCTCCTGCCGGACGGCTTCGACGTCGCGGTCGAACCACCACAGCCGCCGCCCCGCGCGCACCCCGCCCGCCTGCATGCTCGTGCGCCCAGCGAAAACAATCATGATGTCCTTGGCAAAGTTCTCGTGCTGTTGTTTCAGGCCGACGCGCAGGCCTTCGCCGGCGGCAATCATCAGCGTGATCGAGACGATCCCCCAGGCAATGCCGAACATAGAAAGGAAGGTGCGCAGTTTGTGCGTCCACAGCGTGCGCAGCGTGTCTTGGAAGAGGTCTCGAAAGACCATGGCGAGCGGCCCTCGGGCGGAAGTTACAAGCTCTCCACTTTCAGCGTTCAGCTTTCAGCCATCAACAAGCAGGCAGAACCAAACAGTGGACAACGACCAACCTCGCACGTGATTCGCATCGCCCTTACTGAATGCTGAAAGCTGATGGCTGACAGCTTCCTTATTGGAGTACGACCTGTTGCTTTTCGTTCACCCCCGAAATTAGCTCGGTCTTCACGCCGTTGGAGATGCCGAGCTTCACGGACACCTTGCGCCGGCCCTTCTCCGCCTTGGGGTCGGGCACCTCAGCCGAGGCGTTGCGGTCCTTGTTGTAGATCATCGCCGCCTCCGGAATCAGCAGCACCCCCTTTTTCTCTTCGAGGATAATCTCAGCGTTGGCGCTCATGTTGGCCTTCAGTTCGCCCGAAGGGTTGTGGATGGAAACGCGCACCTCGAAGGTGGTGACGTTGTCCTTCTCTTTGCCGAGCGGGGAGATTTTGGTGACCTTGCCCTCGAATTTCTTGTCCTTGAACGATTCGACAACGATCCGCGCAGCCTGATCCAGATACACCTTGCCGATGTCGGCCTCGTCCACCTTGCCCAGCACGTACACATCGCTGACGTCGCCCAGGGTCATGACCAAGGTGGCCTGCGAGCCGAGCACGAGAATCGAGCTGACCGCGTCGCCCACCTGGACGTCGCGCGAGAGCACCAGGCCGTCAATCGGGCTGACGATGGTGGAGTTGCGCAGGTCTTCTTCGGCACGGTCCAGCGCCGCCTGCGCCTGGGCCACTTGGGCCTTGGCGCGGGCCATCTCGGCGCGCGACACCGCGGTGTTGCGCAGCGCGGTCATTTGTTTGTTCAGCCCGAGTTGGTAGGCCTTCTCAGTGTCTTCGAGCAAAGACTTGGCGATCAAGCCGTCCTCGTGGAGTTGCTGCGCGCGCTCCATGCTCGTTTTCAGGAAGGGCACGTCGGGCCCCTCGGCTTCCACCAGGTTTCGCTCGTAGGTGGCCTTGGCGGCTTCCTCGGCTGCTTGGGCGGCTTGCAACGTGGCGCCAGCCTCGCGCAACCGCGCCCGCAATTCTTCCTTGTCGAGCTCGACCAGCACCTGACCCGCCCTCGCCCGGTCTCCATAGTCCACGTAAATCTTTTTGACGATGCCGCTGGCCTTGGACTTCACTTCGACCTTGGCCAGAGGCTGCACCTTTCCCGTAGCCACCACGGAGCGGGCGATGTCGCCCTTCTCTACTGCGGCCAGTTTCGCCGGGTCGATCTGGTTGTTCGGGCGCAGCGCGGCATAGACACCAATCCCCGCGCCGATCAGCACCAGCAGGATGATCCCGCCGAGGATCAGGCGCCGGCGCCGCTTCCGGCCGTTCTTGCCGTTGTTGGCCATGTTCTAGCCCCCCGCACCGTATTCAGGTTGGTCCCTATTCCCATATACGCAGCCCGCTCGGGGGTTTGTTCCCTGCCTCGCGAAAATCCTCCCGCACAAGGGCCTTGCACCCCTCACCGGAGTCGCCGAATTGAACCACATGGCCGCGCAGGGTCTCCGACTGTTCAGTTAGACGCCGGTTCTGGCATAAGGTCGCGTGGGTAGTGCCGGGGGACCAGGAATCAGGCCGCGCCCGTGCACCATCCTGCGCCATCCGGTCCGCTGAGCTCACAACGACTACGCAGGCAGAATTGGTTGCGTTGACTTGCCTGCGAGCGGGGCATACCATGCCCCCAAAGGGGAGGTCTTCTCCCCATGACCGGTCAGAGGCTTTCGCACTATTCGATCCAGGAAAAACTCGGCGCCGGCGGGATGGGAGTGGTCTACCGGGCGCGAGATGAAATGCTGTCTCGCGACGTGGCGCTCAAGGTCTTGCCGCCCGGCACGCAGGCCGACGAAACTGCACGCGCCCGTTTACTGAACGAAGCGAGAGCCGCCTCCGCACTAAACCATCCCCACATTTGCACCATCTATGAGGTCGCCGAACAGGACGCCCAGGCGTACATCGCCATGGAATACGTTCGCGGCCAGCCGCTCAGCGCCATGATTCCCGCGCACGGCCTGCCCGCGGAAACCGTTCTGCATTTCGGGACGCAGGTGGCCGACGCCATGGCCCAC
>JACQDH010000156.1 GCA_016201215.1 Acidobacteriota bacterium
CCTGTTGGAACAGTTGGGCGGCTTGCATCCGGCGCGCTTCCAGGGCGGCGAAGTCGCGCCGAGGCCGCAGCAGGGTGGACATGCACTCAACATACCACACCCGCCCGAAGAGTGTTACTCTATTTTGCGAGAGTCTTTAGATTTATTGCCCCACCTAAAAAGCGTCCTTCAACCCATTCGCAGGTGAGCTCAAAAAATCATTCCCCGACTATTTCAAGGACAACACCGCCGTCGGTGTGAATCTGCTCGACGGGTTGGCCCGGGCGGCTGAACTCGAGCGTGGCCCGCGCCAGGCTGTTGTTGGCCACCTCGAAGCTCCCGAAGCAATCGGCCTTGGCGTAGGGCAGCCGGTGCACGGAGGGCCCGCCGCCGTCGATCGCCGCGACGAGCGACGTTCCCTCTTTTCGATTCTCGCACCGGAATGCCCACCGCATCTCCCCCCGGTCGCGCCGCGTGGCGCTCAACTTCCGGAACACGTACTGCTTCCCGCTGTGCCACAGCACCGCTTTCCGGAACCTCAGGCCGAGCGCCATCTCGTACTCCAGCGCCTCGAAGCTGGTCGCCGGGCCGCCATGGGCGGGCAGGGTGATGCAGTGCGCCCAGGTCCAGTAGCGACGATGACGGAAGCTGCAATTGTGCCCCTGTACGCTGTAGCCCAGCGGATCGCCGCGCCAGGTCTGCTCGTTGTAGGTGATTTCTCCGAAGAAAACGGCGTCCGAATGCGGCGAGCGCGAGAAGCCGATCCAGCCCTTATCGCTCAACGTGGTCCCAAACGTGGAGCGATAGCACAAGTCCCAGGTGATCTTGCGTTGCGCCCCGGCGAATCGTCCCCGGCAGGAATCCTCGGTGATCTCTCCGCCTATGAATTCATCGCCGATCTTCAGGTGGAAAGGACTCGCGCCCCGCAGACTGAGCGAAAATTCTTTTTTCCAGATTCCGTCAATCAAGCTGCTGGGTTCACCGCCGCGCGGAAACCAGTGCGCCCACACCTGCACGGGCATCCCGTTAGCGCCGCCGGGATGCTCCGGGCAACCGCTTGACACCAGCCGGCCCAGGTTCATCTGCCGGTAGCGAAACCACCACGCCCGGCTGCCGTCAGCCAGTCCCAGTCGTACAAACTACACCTCGTAGCGCCGCCGCATCGACAGCGTCGAATAGCCCCGGTTGAGCGAACTTCTCTTCATGTGTATTGGCGCTGGAGGTGTGTAGCGGCACGCGTTAGCGTGCCATTTGTCATTCCGAGCCCCGCCCACTCTTGGCGGGGCGAGGAATCTCTTTGGAAGGATTCCTCGGCTGCAGAGCCTGCCCGCAGCGAAGCGACGGGCTCCCTCCGAATGACATCTGAAACGGTCGCATCGTCTATCCGCCTTTCGCCCGGTGCCATTTCCCGCCCTCGATCGAAGGCAGCCTTCGCTTGAGGCCGCCGGTCTGCCTGTCGTATGATTCCGGGCTGCGCTCCGACGCACGAGGAATCCCCGCTCCCATGTACACACGCTTGATCGGAGAGGGCGGCCGCTGGCTGCTGGACAAAATTGTCACCGCCCTGGCGGCCACCGGCATCAATCCCAACCTGCTCACCTTTTTCGGCTTGCTCGTCAACCTCTGGGCGGCGGTGTCCTTTGCCCGGGGGAAGTTCTTTCTGGCGGCGGCGATTATTTTCTTTGCCGGCTTCCTCGACATGCTCGATGGGCAGGTAGCGCGCCGCCAGAACCGCGTGACTGCCTTCGGCGCCTTTTACGACTCCACGCTCGACCGCTACTCCGACATGGCGCTCTACATGGGCCTGCTGGTCTATTACGCCGTCAACGGCCGCACGTCGTATGTGATTCTGGCCGCGGTGGCCACTGCCGGCTCGGTCATGGTCAGCTACGCGCGGGCGCGCGCCGAATCGCTGATCCCTACCTGCAAGGTGGGCTTCATGGAGCGGCCGGAGCGCCTGGTGGTGCTGATCATCGGCGGCACGTTTAACCGCATGGCCCCGGCTCTCTGGGTGATCGCAGTGGTTTCCACCATCACCGTGATCCACCGCATCGTGTACACCTGGCAGGAGACCCGCGCCGGCCGCACCCTCCCCGGCATTCGCTTGACGCTGTAGCCTATTGTTCTTCGCTGCTTGCTGAAGCAGGTGTCATTCCAAGCTCTTCGCTTCCGCTCAGGGTAAACTCCGCGAGGAATCTCTCACCCTGTGCTCTTCCACGGGTTGCGAGGCGATCCGGTGGACGCGCTCCCGCAAAGCCTCCACTTCGTCTTTGTGCATCCCTTTCGTCTCGATCGTATCGTGGAGGTACACCACGATTTTCCCTGGACGCAACATCCAACTGCCTTTCCGGTTGAACTCGAACGCGCCCACGATGCTCACCGGCACCACCGGGTAGCCCAGTTGCTGAGCGATACGGAAGACGCCGTCTTTGAACGCTCCCACGCGGCCGTCGCGCGTGCGCCCGCCCTCGGGGAAGATTACCAGGCTGACCCCGCCCTCCAGCGCCGCCCGGGTGAGTTTCCAGAGCCGCTTCAGGTCCGGAGCTTTAATCACATCCGGCACCGGCACGTTCCCGAAGCGCTTCATCATCCACCCATAGGCGGGGATTCGGAAGTGCGATTCCAGCTCCCAGCCGCGCACGAACTGCGGGATCGCGGAGTAGAGCAAGAAGGGATCGAATAGATTGACGTAGTTGGCGATGAAGAAGCTGGTCCGTTGGGGATCAAACCGCGCTGCCCGCCGCACCTCGATTCGCGCGCCGGCCAGCCACATCACGTGCCGGCACAGCATGCGCTGCGGTCGGTCGTTCTTCCGTGGGTCAATGAAGATGCCCAGCAAGACCAGGAAAGGGCAGACCACGAAGAAATAGGCCCCGCAGAGGATCCACCGGAACGCCGAGCGCACGAGGAAGTAGAGTCTTTGCATCGCCGAGGGTTCAGGCATGCGTTCCGCGCGGACGGCAGACGGCCGGCCATTGGTCGCGAGATTCATACCATCACCTCGAGCGCCCCCGGCAGGACCTCGATCCGCTGGCAGTGGAGCGTGAGCACCTCGCCATCCACCATAACGTCCACCGGACCCTCGAGGTCAAACTCGATCCGCCGTGCGCCCCGGCGCGATGCAAGCGGGTGCGCGATGTGCGAGCCGTCGTACAGCGGGCCCAGGTTTTGGAGCAGCCCGATCCGCCCGATCGGGCCCCAGCGGACGTACTCGACCAAGCCATCTCCGATATCGGCCAACGGCGCGAGCATCATCTTACCCCCGGTGAACTTGCTGTTGCTGAAGCTCAGCAGCAAGCAGCGCCGGCGATCAAATTCCGCGTCGTCGTCCACGCGCAGCGGAAACGCACGGCGGTACAGGGGGACCCAGCACGCGAACAGCGCCAGCACGTAGCCCAGCTCCCCAAGCCGCTTGAATCTTCGATGCCGCACGAAGGCCACGTCAGCGGCAAAGCCCATGCTCAGCAGGTTGATGTAGTAGAGCACGCCTTCCTTGTGCGTCAGCCGCAGGACATCGCACGCACGCGAACGACCGGCGACAATGGCCTCGGCCGCGTGATCCACTCCGCGGTCAGAGAAATCGCGCAGGAAAGAATTGCCGGTGCCCAGCGGAAGAAAGCTGAGCGCTGCCCGCCCCTCGCTTGCCGCGGCCGGAAAAAGCCCGTTGACGATTTCGTAGGAGGTTCCGTCGCCGCCCACGGCAATGAAGCGCCGGTAGCCCTGCTCGTAGGCGTCGCGCGCGAGCCGAATGGCTTTGCCTGGGCCGCTGCTTTCGGCCACATCCAGTTCCACTCCGGCCGCGCGGAGTTTCGCGAGGGCGGCCGGGGCGAGCTTGCCGCAGCGCCCGCCGCCCGCCGCGGGATTGACCACGGCCAGGAACCGGCGGCTCACAGCGGAACCACGGACGCGCGAGTCAACTGCTGGCCGATCTGCTCGGCCAGCACCGCGCGTTTGATTTTCAGCGAAGCGGTGCGCGGGAAATCCAGCTCCCAGAGCACGTACCCGCTGATGCGCTTGTAATTCAGCAGGCGACGGTTGCGCGCGGCCAGGTCCGCGCGCAGCGCTTGGCTCATTTCCTGGCCGGCCTCGAGCCGCAGGACGATCATTAATTGCTCGCCGACCATCGTGCGCTCCGGCCAGAGGTAGTGGGCCGCGAAAACGCAGAACTCCTTCACCGGCAGGCCCTCGAAGGCGGTTTCGATGTCTTCCGGATAGATGTTCTTGCCTTCCTGGGTGACGATCATGTTCTTCTTCCGCCCGAACAGTTGCAAGTGTCCTGTGGCATCCATGCGCCCCAGATCGCCGGTGATCAGCCAGCCGTCCACAATCGTCTCCGCGGTCATCTCCGGATCGTCCAGGTAGTGCGACATCACCGTCTTGCTGCGCACCGCCACTTCGCCGATACCGTCCGGTGCAGGGTTGACGATGCGCACTTCCATCCCTGGCAGCGGTTTTCCCACCGTGTCCGGCCGGAAGGGGTTGAAGTCGTTCAACGTCACCGCTGTGCCCGCCTCCGTCAGGCCGTAGCCGTTCGCCACCGGAATGCCCAGATCGTAGAAAAACTGCAGCGTCGCGGGCTCGGTGAACGCCCCGCCGACAAACAGCGCGCGCACCTCGCCCCCGAAAGCCTGATGCACCTGCCGGAGAAGCCGCCGGCTGAGCGCAAGATTGGGCCGCCGGCGCGTGAGGGCGCGGTTGAACGCCACCAGGGCATCGAAGACGAGCTTCTTGTGCGGCGGCAACTCGGCAAACCGCGCGCGCAAGCCCTTCTCCAGATTCTTCAGCACCAGCGGCACCAGGCTCATGTACGTGATCTTGTAGCGCGGGAATGCCTCGCGGACGTATTCCGGCCGCAGCGTGCGCAGGTGCACCACCGCCGCGCCGCAGGTGAACGGCCCGATGAAGCCCACCATGAAATCAATGGCATGGTTGGTGGGGAGAATGCTCAGGTAGCGCACCCCCGGCCAGAACGGATAGAGCGCGGTCAGCGCCATGCACTGCTCGAGATAATTCCCGTGCGTCATGACGCAACCCTTGGGCCGCCCGCCGGTCCCTGAGGAGTAAACGATCGAAGCCATGTCCTTGCGCCCGCGCGGAATGAACTGCGGCATGCCGCTGCCTCGGAACTCCTCCCAGCGGCGCGCGCCGGCCAGCTCGGCGCCCGGAGGCGCTTCGGTCACCAGAACGGTCTCCGCGCTGAGCTGCGGGAACCCTTCCGCCTGGGTGATCGCGCGCCAGAGGTGGTATTCGACAATTAGCACGCGCGCCTTCGAGTGCGCCAGCAATGCCAGATGTTCCTCGGGTGTGAGCTTGTAGTCGAGCGGCACCAGCACTCCGCCGCAATAGAAAATGGCGTAGGCGGAGATCAACCACTTCGACTGGTTGGTCATGATGATCGCTGCGCGGCTCGTGCTAAGCGAAGCCGAACCATCACCCGCGGCGAATCCCACCTCTTGGAGCGCAGCCGCCAGCGGTAGCGCCGCCTCTTTGAACTGCCCGTAGGTCAGCCGGCACTTCTCGCGGTCCCGGTCGGCTTCGATCAGGCAGACCTCGTCCGGCCAGCGTTCCAGCGCATCGCGCAGCGCCGCCCCCAGCGAGTCATAGTTTTTCAGGTCCAGCATGACGATGAACTAGCCCTTAATCTTGGCATGCGTAGCGGCGGGCTTCAGCGGTTCTTGCGCCCCGACAGCTTATGTCGGCAAGCCCGCCAGCCGTTTGATGCGCGCGCGCCCTGTTTGTAACACTGTGGCTCACAGGCGGGATTGGATGCGGCTCGCGAGCGTCCGGAAATCCGTCACGCCCTGGATTTCGTAGTCGGGCAGCTCTACGCCGAAATGGTTTTCCAGCCGAGAGAGTAGGTCGAGCGCCTGCAGGCTGTCGATCCCGAGCTTCTTGAAGAAGTCGTCGTCCGGGGTAAGCTCGGCCCGCGACACCTTGAAGTGCGTCGCCGCCAGCGTCAGAATCTCGTCGGTGGTCTGTTCCAGTGTCCGCATGACATTCGTTCTCGGCCGAATAAGTTACACGAATTTTGCGAGAGCTCAGGGCAGATAGGGCAGCGCGTCGGTGCTTTCGACGAATTTGCGCAGGCCTTCCATCACCGCTGGCCGCGTGAACAGCGTGCAGAAAATTTCGATCTCCCGGCGCAATTCCTCGTGTGGGACGGGCTTGATGAAGCGCTTCGCGGCAGCACTCGTCGCGCGGTCGAATTTCCTGACCTGGGCCGCGGTGGAGCGCGCCAGCCGGAGGGCTTCTCCCTCGGCGGCCAACTGGCTGACCAAGCCCACGGCCTGGGCCTTGGTGGCGTTGATGCTGCGCCCGGTGAGCAGCAGGTCGCGCACCACGCCATTGCCTAGATCGCGCTTGAGCCGCGGGATGCCGCCGAAGCCGGGAATCAGCCCCAGGCGCAACTCCGGAAAGCAGAATCGCGCCATCTTGTCGGCGATGATCAGGTCGCAGGCCAGCGCCAGCTCGAAGCCGCCGCCGAAGCAGACCCCGTGCACCGCAGCGATGGTCGTCAGTGGCGAGGCGTCAAGCGTGTTCAGCACGCGGTGGATGCGCTCGAGGAAATCGCGCACCCCGGCCACTCGCGCGCCCAAAGCCGTTTCCTGCGAGCGGGTGTAGAGCTCGCGCAGGTCAGCACCCGCGCTAAACCCGGATTTGAGGCTGCTGTAGACGATCAGCGCGCTGGCCTGGTTGCTGGCGGCCTCGAGCGCCGCGGCAAACCGCTCAAGCTCTTCCAGCATGGCCGAGCCGATTTCGTTCGCCGGCGCACGATGCAATTTGAGCTCCAGTACGTCGTCGTCCAGCGCCCAGGAAAGCGCCTTGCCCTTGAAGTTCGTCATGCGTTCTTCCCGCGGTACATCGTCTCGATTTGCGCCGCGAAGCGCGCGGCAATGGCGTCGCGCCGGAGTTTCCCGTTGGCGGTCAGCAACCCGCTCTCAATGGTGAAGGGCTGCGGCTCGATGTGAAACGTGTGCACGCGCTTGTAGTGCGGCAATTGCCCGTTGAGTGTCTCCAGTTGCGTCTCCACCTGCTCGCGCGTGACGTCGCCGGTCACAATCGCAGAGAGGTAACTCCGCCCGCTCCCCACCAGAACGACCTGCTGCGCGCCGGGCACCGACCGGAGCAATGTTTCCTCGATCGGCTCCGGCGCGATGTTGTGGCCGGAGTTAAGGATGATCAGGTTCTTCAGCCGCCCGATGATGCGCCAGTTGCCGGCTTGGTCCACTTCGCCCTGGTCGCCGGTGTGCAAC
>JACQDH010000161.1 GCA_016201215.1 Acidobacteriota bacterium
GAGGCTACCGAGACCATCAGCTATCGGATTCCTGCGTTCAAGTACAAAGGAGTGCTGGTGTGGTTCGCCGCGTTTTCGAACCACTGCAGTTTGTTCCCCACTGCCTCGGTTGTCGAAGCGTTTAAGAACGAACTTAAGGGTTTCTCCACATCCAAAGGGACCATCCACTTCCCCACGGACAAGCCACTGCCGACTGCACTTGTTAAGAAACTGGTGAAGGCGCGGGTCGCGCAGAACGAAAGCAAGAAACGGCGCTGACCGGGTTGCCCTCGAGACCTGTTCATGACTTCGAAGACGGTTGACTGCCCCCGTCACCATCTAAGTGGACTCAACGCCTGGTTAACGCGCTTACCGGACAAGTAAAATCTTGATTGGCTTTATTCGCGCCATGCGTTGGACGTCGCCTTCGAAACGAACTAAAAGGCATCGGCGGAAGTGGTTGAAAACAAACTGCTCAAGAAAGTGGCGCGCCCGGAGAGATTCGAACTCCCGACCTTCTGGTTCGTAGCCAGTTCTGGAGTACTCTCGCACAGTTGCTCAGCATTGATAAGCGCCTATCAATTCTTCCGTTTGACAAAATTGGTGCGCGGCCCTGATCCGTGCTGTGAGACACTGAGTCACTACAGTTTTCACTACGGTGTTTTGCTTGCCAGGGTCAGGCGCTCGCTAGAACTGCGCGAGCGGCACGAAAAAGACCTGAGTACGGCTCATGGGAGTCGGGGAGTGACGGCGCGCTGCGGTTGCCAGGTGGCAGGCAAATACGTTGACATGGGGATCTCCGGGGCGAAAGAGAAGCGGCCTGAACTTAATCGCCTGATGACCGATGCCCACGGCCGGCGCTTCGAGATCGTGGCGGTCTGGAAGTTCGACCGTTTTGCTCGTTCCGTCAGCCATGTGCTGCGGGCGCTCGAAACCTTCCGCGCCTTGGGTATCGAGTTTGTTTCGCTTTCGGAACAGGTGGACACCTCGACGCCCACCGGCAAGATGGTTTTCACGGTCCTGGGGGCGGTGGCGGAACTCGAACGAGCCCTGATCGTGGAGCGGGTTAAGGCAGGAATGCGAAACGCACGGGCTAAAGGCAGGTGTATAGGCCGTCCTCCCCGCACATACCTGGCTCCTGAGACACGAACCGCGATTGCCACGGCCTACGTGGCTGGTGAAGTCAGTCTGCGCGACCTAGCGGCTCGGTTTGGCACATCAATAGGGACTGTCCAGAGTTGCCTTACAGCGTACCAAAGGGCATCTGCAAGGACCTCCGCATCTGCCTGAAACACAATCTCCGATTTTGCCGGCGGCATGATGCACAAAACCATGTCATGTGGTACATCGATGGCAGGCACCCTGCACTTCCTGAGCAGGCTTCGTCCAGCTTGGACACCCCCTTCACGACGGGGCAGAGCAAGCTAATTCCTTCAGCGGTTCCCGGCCAGGAATGCGAGGTACGCTGGGCTTCTGTGCTTGCTCACTCCGGGGCGGGGAAGCAGTGGGATCGACAGCAGCGCGCGGTGGCTTTCCGGAATGTACTAGAAGCTGAGGAACCGAATGGCCATGCCACACGCTGCGATGGCGGCGCCCGCAAGCGCGTTGGTGTAACGCTCCAGAGGCCCCAAGGGCAGGCGCTCGAGACCAAACTGGCAGGCGAGAACGGCGAGGCACATCGTGGTGAGAGTCGCCGCTCCAAACACAGCCGTCACTAGGATCACTCCCGCAACGCTCTTTTGCGCTGCGGGGTACATCAAGAGCGGGATAAGCGGCTTACACGGCCCGGTCACAAAGATGGTGAAGAGGACCCACGGAGTGAACCGAGCCGCCGACCAGGCATCGGCAACTGCCGCAGCGCCATGCAGGTGGCTGTCCCCGTCCTGATGCACATGGGAATGGAAGTGAATGGTGCCGTCAGCATGCGCGCGGACGTGAGTATGCGGCCGACCGCGCAGCGCCCGCTGCATCCCCCAAGCGAAATAGGCCAAGCCAAAGCCAATCAAGAACCAAGCCGCCAGCCGGTCCCGAAATGACTCCAACCCAGCCGTGCGGGCGACAGCCATGCCGAGGGCCATGCCTGCAGCTCCCATCACCACGGAACTAAGGACGTGGCCCAAGCCGCAGGCCAGGGTCACCACCGTCGTCTTGAGCTTTGACCAATTTCCGGCGCGGGCCATCATCGCGAACGGGACATAGTGGTCCGGTCCCAAGAGGGTGTGAACGAAACCCACACCGGCTGCGGTCAGTGTCAGAAAGGTCAGTTCGGTTGAAGGCATGTTTCTTCCTCGCCGTTGTTGGCCGCTTCCCTGAGAGACAGGATGAGCACTTTCGGGGCCAGGTGGGGAGGCGGTGGTGCGCCGGCGGCGAAGCCCGGCCAGAGTACATCTGGAACAGGATGGGAAGGTCTCTGCTGAGATACTCAATAGTCTCTGCTGAAATCTTTGATGCATTTCAATTTGAAACATTTAACCTTTATAACTTTTCACTGCGTTACACAACCCAGCATCGTGGGGCAAATCACATAGAATCGCGAGCGATCGCGCGCACCACCCCAGCACACTGGCACTAAGTTGCTCTCACTCCGTGGATTTCTCCCGTCATCCACTTTATCTCGGATATGGCCGGCTGCGTGCGCGCCATGTGCCAGAGTCGGAGGGAGGTGCAATATGCCCGGTCCGCGTGTCTTGGGCTTAGAGATCTCCGCAGGTTTGCTGCATTTTCACTCCTATTCTCCCGATAAGACCCAGGGCAGACAGTGTCTCATGCGTGCGGTCCGGGCGCATCTTAGACCTGCCGCGTAGTTGGAGGGAGACGATGCGCGAACACGGCTTTACTCGACGTGAGTTTCTGCAATGGGCGGTGGCAGCAACTGCCGTAACCGAATTCTCCCAAGCTTTTCTTCCCAAATTGGGCGCGGCCCTTCAGGAGGCCGTGAAGGAGTACCCGCTCATCTGGATGCAGGCTGCGGCCTGTAGCGGCTGTTCTGTGTCGGTCATCAACACGATCCATCCGAGCATTAAGAACGTCATCCTGGACCAGATTCTGCCCGGCCATCAGCTTTTCTTGAACTACCACTCGACCTTGATGGCAGCTACGGGCAAGCTTTCGACCGACACAGCCCTTGAAACCGCTCGCAAGAGCAAAGGCAAGTACATCTACATCCTCGAGGGTGCCATTCCCACACAAGACGACGGCATCTACGGCACGCTGGGCGAGGAAGAGGGCAAACAGGTGACGATGTTCGAGTGGGTGCGACGACTAGCCCCTGATGCCATGGCCGTCCTCACCGTTGGGACGTGCGCCGCCTATGGCGGCGTCGCGGCGGCTAGGCCGAATCCGAGCGGTGCCAAAGGTGTGGGCGATGTGCTAAAAATGCTCAACATTTCCACTCCTGTGGTGAACATCCCGGGATGTCCCTGCCACCCGGATTGGTTTATCGGAGCCGTCGCTCGCGTGTTGCTCTATGGCTTGCCCAAGCCGAAAGAACTCGACGACTATGGGCGGCTGAAAATCTACTTTGGAAAGACAGTGCACAACCGCTGCATCAACCGTGACTATCTGGACGAGGGGATCTTTGCCAGCAAATTTGGCGAAGTTGGCTGCTTGCTTGAAATCGGCTGCAAAGGGCCGTTCACCCATGGCGACTGCCCGCTGCGCCAATGGAATAGCGGCGTGAACTGGTGCGTCAGTGCCAACGCGCCGTGCATGGGCTGCACTGAGCCGGGCTTTCCCGACGCTCATTCCCCGCTTTATCAGAGGAGGTAGCCATGAGAACACATGTGATGGTGGACCCGTTGACCCGCATCGAAGGCCACCTGCGGATGGAAGCAGTGGTGGAAGACGGCGTGGTGGTGGAAGCGCGCTCGGGAGGAACGCTCTATCGCGGTTTTGAACAAGTCTTGGTGGGTCGCGACCCCCTCGACGCGGTGCAACTCACGCAGCGTTTTTGCGGAGTGTGCCCGACGGCGCACGCGGTAGCGTCTTCGCAATGCCTGGACAACGCGATGGGGATCATGCCCCCGGACAATGGCCGCATCATTCGTAACTTGATTCAAGGTGCCAATTACATCCAGTCCCACATCCTCCATTTCTACCACTTGGTCGCGCTCGATTTCGTGCGTGGGCCGGAATTTCCGCCTTTCATACCGCGCTATGAGGCGGACTATCGCTTGCCGAAAACAACGAGCGACGAGATTGTCAACCACTATGTCCAGGCACTTCACATCCGCCTGAAGGCACATGAGATGTCAGCCGTTTTCTCCGGCAAGATGCCTCACTGCGCCTCGGTGGTTCCCGGTGGCGTAACAGTTACGCCCACGGTGGACAAGGTGACCACGTTTCTTTGGCGTCTCAAAGAGCTGCGTGATTTCATCAACAATGTCTATCTGCCGGACGTGCTCACGATCGCAGAGGTTTATCGCGACTACGCCGAAATGGGCGCGGGCTGCAAGAACCTACTGTCCTACGGAGCCTTTGATCTGGACAACGAACCTGCGGTGACCAAGAGGCAACGTTTCTTTGCCATGGCCCGCTTCCGGCAGGGCAAGCTTGAGGCAGTTGACCCGGCCAAGATCACCGAAGATGTGAAGTACTCTTGGTACAAGTCGGCGAGCCACTTGCCGCCGGCCTCAGGCGAAAGCTTGCCTGACCCCACGAAGGCCCCCGGCTATACGTGGCTCAAAGCACCACGATATGACAACACGGTGTTCGAGGTCGGCCCGATGGCGCGGGCGGTCATCGCCTACACCGGGGCCAGCAATCCTGCCCACGTCAAGGCCGTCAACGAAGCGCTCACTCAACTGCGGCTCAGGCCAGAGAACCTTTTCTCTGTCATGGGGCGGCACCTCTGCCGGGCCATCGAGACCAAAGTCTTGGCCGACGCGATGGCGGATTGGGTTCTCCAGATCAAGCTGGACCAGGCCGTTGCCGTGCCGCACGTGATGCCCGACCAGGCCCAGGGCTACGGCCTGTGGGATGCGTCCCGCGGGGCGCTGGGCCATTGGATTTCGATCAGAAACAAACGCATCGAACGCTATCAGGCTATTGTCCCGACGACCTGGAACGCCTCGCCACGCGACGACCTGGGTCAACCCGGGGCCATCGAGCAAGCCCTTGCCGGGGCACCGGTGAAAGACACGGCAAATCCTTTTTCGGTGGCAAGGATTGTTCGGTCCTTCGATCCGTGCATCGCGTGCGCCGTTCACCTGCTGACCCCGCGGGGGAACCTGCTCCAGAAAATCTCGGTGATTTGAGGGGACCGGCGGAGGAGGTGAGGTCAAGGGATGAGTCGCGAACAAGAGACGCTCTTGATTGTGGGAATTGGCAACGAGTTGCTCGGCGACGAGGGCCTAGGTGTGCACGTGGCCCGATCGCTGCTGGCAGCAAGAGACTCGCTGCCGGCCCGGGTGGAGGTACTGGAGGCGGGCACCGCCCTTCTCGACTTCGTTGCAGAGATGTCGCGCTACTCGCATGTGATCATCGTGGACGCCGTGCGCGCTGGGCAAGAGGCTGGGACAGTATATCGCGTGGGATCGGTTGCCGAGTTTGCTTCCCAGTTCGAAGACAACCCACCCATCTCGCTCCACGAATGGAACCTGATCGAAACGCTTCAGGTAGCGGAGAAGCTTGGCCTGATGCCCCGGCAGCTCACGCTCATTGGCGCCGAGCCGGAAAGCCTAGATCCGAGCACAGAACTCTCGCCGAAGCTGGCGCAGGCAGCGGAGAAGATCATTTCGATACTCCTCGCAGAGGAATCCTCAATTCGCGCCGACGGAGAGTTCCTTCGGAAAGGATGACCAAGTGGGACGCGCCAGGACAGCAGAATTGGTCAACGAGTTCCTCGGAAGCGCACATCTCCTTGCCTCCGCGGTGGGCGACGTCGTGGAAAAGGGGCTGCTGGGTGAGGTCGCTGGCAGCGAGCTCACGTTCTCCCAGTTCAAGCTACTCAAGTTGGTAGCCCTCACCGACGCCCATACCATTGGCGATGTAGCTGCCTTTCTCGAGGTCAGCAACGCCGCGGCCAGCAAGGCGGTTGACACCCTCGTGCGCCGCGGTCTGCTGTCCCGCGCCGAAGGGGAAGCCGACCGGCGCGCCGTGCAACTTTCTCTCACCGAATCGAGTCGCCGCCTTCTGGCGGCCTACGACACCGCGAAGAACCGGAAGCTGGTAAAGGTCTTTCGCCGGTTCTCGCTCGCGCAATTGCGACGGACAGCGGAACTGCTCGACCGCCTCTCCGCAAGCATCGTGGACCACCACACCGGGCCAGAACAAATTTGCCGACAGTGCGGCATCTATTTCCGGGAAAAATGCTTGGTGAGGCAACTCACCCGTCGCACTTGCTTTTATCAGCGGCACAAAGGTCGCAAGAACAGACACAGGGCGAGTGGCCTCAGCCCCAGGCTGGGAGGAAGCAAATCGAAATGAGCGTTGCGGGCCGCGCTTCGGTGCAAGCGCGGCCCGACTTAGCGGAGAAACAAGATGTGCCTAGCAGTTCCAGGGAAAATCCTAGATGTGAAAGAATGCAACGGTAGCCGAATCGCGCGCGTTCAGTTTGGCGGTGTCACCCGCGAAGCCTACTTGGATTTCGTACCTGACGCCGCCGTGGGCGACTACGTCATGGTGCACGTGGGATTCGCCATTAGCCGGGTGGATTCCGAGGAGGCGGAACGCACCTACCGCCTGCTCGAAAGCCTGAGCCTGCTGGAAGGCGAGGGATTGACACCCGCAGAGGACGCTTCCGCGGAGTGAACTACGCCGGTGAGATTCATCGACGAATACCGGGATCAACGGATCGCCCAGGGGCTGGCGGCCGAGATCAGGCAACGGGTTACACGGTCTTGGGTGCTCATGGAAATCTGCGGGGGCCAGACCCACACGCTGATGCGCTACGGCATCGACGAACTGCTCCCTCCCCAGGTGGAACTGGTTCACGGCCCCGGGTGTCCCGTTTGTGTGACCCCCTTGGAGATGGTGGACAAGGCCATTGAGATCGCCTCCCGCCCCGGAGTCGCCTTCGTGTCCTACGGCGACATGTTGCGGGTGCCGGGTTCCCGCTCGGATCTTTTCCATGTCAAGGCGGGCGGCGGGGATGTGCGGGTGGTTTACTCGCCGCTCGACGCATTGAAGATTGCCCGGGCACATCCCGAGCGGCAAGTCGTGTTTTTCGGGATCGGCTTCGAGACCACCGCGCCCGCCAATGCCATGGCCGTCTGGCATGCCAGACGCGAGGGTCTGCGAAACTTTTCCATGCTGGTGTCGCACGTTCTGGTACCGCCTGCAATTCGGCTGCTGCTGGGTTCCCCGCACAACCGGGTGCAGGGCTTCATTGCTCCCGGCCACGTCTGCACGGTGATGGGCTACCGGGAGTACGAGGCGCTGAGCTACGACTTCCGCGTGCCAATTGTGGTGGGAGGCTTTGAGCCCCTAGACCTGCTGGAAGCAATTGCCATGTTGGTTGCGCAACTCGAAGACGGGCGCGCCGAAGCTGAGAATCAGTACGTGCGTTCAGTAACCTACCCAGGCAACCGGTCGGCGCAGCGAATCATGGAGGAGGTCTTCGAGGTTGGTGACCGGAAGTGGCGCGGCATCGGTTTCATCCCTCACAGTGGCCTGCGACTGCGGCCGGAGTTCGCTGCCCACGATGCGGAAAAGGTTTTCGACTTGGGGGCGCTCAGTGCCGAGGAGCCGGTCGAGTGTATCAGCGCTCAGGTATTGCAAGGGCTGCGTAAACCGGTGGACTGCCCGGCATTCGGGCGCCGCTGCACGCCGGAGACGCCGCTGGGGGCGCCGATGGTATCGGCTGAAGGTGCCTGCGCTGCCTACTACCAGTACCGGCGTCACGTCGCCACGAGCTGAGGAGAACTGCAGTGGATGAGGACCGCAAAGCGACCATCCAGTTCAGTTGCCCGGTGCCGCTAGGGGCCAAGGATGAGGTCCTTCTGGGCCACGGCAGTGGCGGCAAGTTATCTGCGGAACTGATCCGCCATCTCTTCCTGCCCGCCTTTCAGAACCCCGTGCTGGCGCGGCTGGATGACCAGGCCATCGTCAGCGTGAATGGACTGCGCCTGGCCTTCACCACGGATTCGTTTGTGGTGAGTCCACTGTTCTTTCCCGGCGGAGACATTGGATCGCTCGCCGTGTACGGCACAGTGAACGATCTGGCGATGGGCGGTGCGCAACCCCTTTGCCTCAGTGCTGCTTTCATCCTGGAGGAAGGATTGCCGATGGACACGCTGCGGCAGGTGGTGACCTCACTGCGTCGGGCAGCGGCGGAAATCGGGGTTGACGTGGTCACCGGCGACACCAAGGTCGTCGAGAAAGGGAAAGGCGATGGCCTGTTCATCAACACCTCGGGCCTTGGACTCGTGCCCGAAGGCATAAACCTGTCGGCAAATCAAGCCCGGCCAGGTGACCGGATTCTTCTGAGCGGTGCGATCGGCGAGCACGGCATTGCCATCCTAGCCCAGCGGGAGGGGCTGGAGTTCGAGGGCCGGGTCGAAAGCGATACCGCACCGCTCCATACCTTAGTGGCTGCAATGCTCGCGGGGGCTGACCTGCCCTCAGCGATCCGCTGCCTGCGCGATCCTACCCGCGGCGGGCTTTCCAGCGCCTTGAACGAGATCGCTTCCCAGTCGCATGTTGGAATGGTCATTGACGAGCGGGCCATCCCAGTAAGTGAAGAAGTGAGGGGCGCGTGCGAGCTGCTGGGGCTTGACCCGTTGTACGTTGCCAACGAAGGAAAGCTCCTGGCCATAGTCGAGGCGTACGTGGCAGAGAAAGTTCTCGAAGTGATGCGCGCACATCCACAAGGCCGTCAGGCGCAGATCATCGGCACCGTCACCGAGAGCAACCCCGGATGGGTGTCGATGCGGACTGCGCTCGGCACCACACGCATTGTGGACATGCTGGCGGGCGACCAATTGCCGCGCATCTGCTGAGGCGAGTGCAATGCACGAACTGGGCATCGCCAGCTCGGTCCTGGAAGCGGTGCGGGCCGAAGCACAACAGCACCCGGGGGCGCGGGTGCTCAGAGTGGGAGTACGGGTGGGCGAACTGGCCGGAGTAGATCCGGAGGCACTGACTTTTTGCTTCGAATCGCTTGTGAAGGGAACGGAGTTCGAGTTCCTGGCGCTCGTCGTCGAATCCACTCCGCGGCGGCACCGCTGTTCGCAGTGCGACCGCACGTTCGCCGTGGTTGACTACAAACTTGCCTGTCCTGATTGCGGGGAGACAGTGACGCGCTGCGTTGGCGGAGACGAACTGGAGCTGTCCTACTTGGAGGTGGAAACACCATGAGCCGCGTGCCGCTGGAAAGGAAAATCTTGAGTGAGAACGACCGCATCGCAGCCGAGTTGCGCGCACGCTTTCAGCAACACGGCATTCTCTGTTTGAACCTAATCAGCTCCCCAGGAGCCGGGAAAACGACGCTGTTGGAGCGCACACTTGAAGGCTTCGTGCCTGGCGAGCGCGTGGCCGTGCTCACCGGCGACATTCAGACGGACAACGACGCCACGCGACTGGCGCGTTTCGGCTTCCCTGTGCGACAGATCACCACCGGCGGCACGTGCCATCTGGACGCGCGCATGGTGGATCGCGCGCTTGCGGACTGGCACGTACAAGACCTCAACCTGCTCTTTATCGAAAATGTGGGCAATCTGGTCTGCCCCGCGAGCGACGACCTGGGCGAAGCGGCGAAGATTGTGATCCTGAGCGTGGCCTAGGGGGAAGACAAGCCGCTGAAGTATCCGGCCATCTTCTTCAAATCCGAGTTGCTGGTGATGAACAAGATCGATCTGCTGCCCTACACGCCGTTTGATCTCGCGCGAGCGCGCGAAAACGCCCGCCGGGTGCACCCGGGGATGGAGATCGTGGAAGTCTCCTGCTCCACGGGCGCGGGCCTCGACGCCTGGCGGCAATGGCTCGAGGCGCGCCGCCCGGCAGCAAACCATGAGCTGGCCGCTCGCCCGGGGTAGGTTCCTGATGGAAGTCCGCAAGGGCATCGAAGTCTCCGGCATCGTCCAGGGCGTTGGCTTCCGGCCTTACGTGTACCGCTTGGCGACTGAGTGCGGGCTTGC
>JACQDH010000162.1 GCA_016201215.1 Acidobacteriota bacterium
CATAAGTTATATTATGTTGATTATAGCGCCCGTGGGAAGGAGGGAGGGGCTTGCGGGAGGCCGCAGCGAACTGGGTGGGAGGAGGCTTGGGGTGGCTGGGCAACATTGTGCGCTAGGGGGGTCGTCGCCATTTTAGGTTGACCAGGGGACGGGGTCTGAACTGACTTGTGCGGGGATTGTTGTAGCGAAAGGGTTTGGATGGCGGGGCTGCTGATGAACCCAGGGGGTTGCGCGCGACGTGGGCGAAGACGGGGTTGGTTTGGGGACTGGGAGTGCGGCGCTCTACGTTGAGCGGCTGGCGCTGATAGGCGACGGTGGTGCCGGTCGGCCAGTAGTCGCGTGTGGCCAGCGACGCCCTCTTTGGGCGACCGGATATGGGGTTCTGTTCGGCTTGGTTCTACTTGGTTGTGCTCAGTATTGATGTCATCGATGTCATCTTGGGGCCGGGGAATCTTGGAGATCGTGGTGAGACAGGCTTCTGAAGAGGTTCGATTAGCCACTAGCAGCAGGTAGCTCTCCCAGCTGGCAGGGGCTGGGAGCGCGGCGGGGGTCCCGGAACCCCCGCTGGAGGCTTTCGGTGCAGCTACCCTGCCTTCCGATTGGTCTTGGTGCCTCATGGATTCGTCCCCCCTCAACCGCAGGCTCGCCCTAGAAAGCGAGGTCACCTCAGGCTTCGGCGTCGGCCGCCCGTTTCCGATCGCTCAGAGATTTGTACCCGGATGGCTAGGGCCTCTTTTGCCTTGGGGGGAATGTGCACGGTTGCTCTAGGGCTGACCGCGGACCGAGAGAAGGAGCAAGCCATGAGTCGGGTGACTGGGTGCTGAGCTGGGGCAGGCCTTGAGGCACCCTCACTCGGAACAGATGGTTGCGGTGACGGCAAAGGGAGCCGCCTGGCCGGAGCAGCTTCGGGCGAGCCTGGCTGACGCCTGGGGATGCGTTGAGGCCTTTCAGGCGACGCAAGGCTTCCCTCCCGCTAGCAGAGGTGAGGTCAGTCCCGGGGGCCACGGGAGTGTAGAGGCTGTTGCATAACAAAGCATAACTCTTGTGGAATCAATGACTTACGGCGATTATGCAATAGGGTCCAGGATCGTGATGACTCCCCGGGCACGGGCGGACCGGGCTCACTCGGGACGATGGGCTAGCAGATGTGCCGACGGCCGAGACTATTTCTTGAGCGCGGTTGGCGCAGCGCCTAATTCGTACTGGATGTACTGCTCCAAGAGTTCACGGTCGGCGCCTATCAGGCGGCGGCCATTGACGAAGACTGTCGGTGTATTCGCTATCTTCAAGGCCTGGCCCTCCTTGATGCTTTGCGTGATGGCCTGGCCCGTCTGAGGGCTCGCCAGGCAGGCGCGAAAGGCGCTGGCATCGAGTCCTGCCTGGGCGGCGAAGTCGAGCATCTTCTGGTAGGCGTTCCCCGGTGAAATCACTTCCTGGCTGTCGAAGATTGCGTCGTGCACCTTCCAGAAGGCCTCGTGATTGTGCTGGTAGGCGCAGCGGCCGGCCAGCGCGGCGGTCATGGCCCAGGGGTGGATCTGGGTGAGGGGAAAATCCTTGAAAACGACGCGGAGCTGCGGATAGTTGGGTTCGATCTCACGAAGAACTTTGTAGAGCTGCCGGCAAGTGGGGCACTGGAAGTCGCCGTATTCGACCAGGACGACACGGGCATTGACCGGGCCCTTGGCTGGGCTGTCGGCGAGACGAATTTGGGAGCGCACGGCCGCTAACGGGTCCACCGACATGTCCTGGATTTCGCCTCGGAACAGATATCGGCCGTCCTTACTGACATAGACCACAGCGGAATCGGACTGGTCACCCTTCGTGACCAGAACGGAGACCTCGTAGAAGCCGGACACGGGCGCTTCGGCCAAAGGGCCAACCTGCACGCGAAACGACGGCCCCCAGGCGTAAATCTTGCGCAAATAGGTCTCCACGTTCTTCTGGATGGGGGTGGCCGTGGCAGGCTGGGTCGCGACGGGCGGGCGAGGCGACTTGGCGGGCGGAGGGGCCTCTGGGGTTTGCGCCGCAAGGCCGACAGCCAAGGCGAGAACCAAGCCGGTGAACAAGATGGGTTTCATCTGCGGATTGCCCTCCGTCCGTCGAGGACTGAGAAACTCGTCACCATAACGCACAGGAGCGCAGAGCCATCAGGGTACAAATTTCTGAGCGATCGGAAACGGGCGGCCGACGCCGAAGGCTTTGGAAGTGACCTTCAGGCCGGGCGGCGCCTGTTTGCGTTTGTACTCGTTGCGATCGACGCGCAGCGCCACCTCGCGCACCAGTTGCAGAGGAAAGCCGTAATGGTCGGCAATCTCCCGCGGGCTGCGGAGGTCTTCGATATAGGCCTTCAGGATGCGGTCCAGCACGTCGTAGGGCGGCAGGGTATCCTGGTCGGTCTGGTTGGGACGCAGTTCGGCCGAGGGCGGTTTGGTCAGCGTCGGGCGGGGGATTACTTCCCTTCCTTCCAACTGACTATTGATGAGATAGGCCAGCTCATAGACCATCGTCTTGGGCACGTCCGAGATGACCGCCAAGCCGCCGGCCATGTCGCCATAGAGAGTGCAATACCCCACCGCCATTTCTGATTTGTTGCCGGTGCTTAGAACCAGTGCGCCAAACTTGTTGGACAAGGCCATCAGGAAATTGCCCCGTATGCGGGCCTGAATATTCTCCTCGGCAACGTCCTCGGGCAGCCCCGCAAAGGTCGTGGCGAGCGCGCAGCGGTAGCTGCGGAAGACGTCCTCGATGGGCAGCACGAGGAAGCGGATGCCCAGGTTCGAGGCCAGCTCCCGGGCGTCGGTCAAGCTGCCGGAAGAGGAATACGGGCCAGGCATGGCCACGCCCAGCACATTTTCCGGCCCCACCGCCGCCGAGGCGATGACCGCCACGACGGCGGAATCGATTCCGCCGCTCAGACCGATAAGGACCTCGCGGAAGCCGCATTTGCGGACGTAGTCCCGTGTGCCGCAGACCAGGGCCTGATAGACGGCCTCGAGTTCGTTATCGGGCTGAGGGCGGATGTCGCCGGTGCCCGTGGCGGTGTCAAACAAAATGAGGTCTTCCTCAAAGGAACGCGCCCGCGCGGCCACGCGGCCGTCGGCAGTAATGGCAATGCTGCTGCCATCGAAGACCAGGCTGTCGTCCCCGCCGACCTGGTTCACGTACACCACCGGCCGATGGTGGCTGCGCGCGAGCGATTTCAGCATGTCGAGACGCAGGGCGCGCTTGTCAATGGTGTACGGGGAAGCAGAGATATTCAGCAGAACGGTAGTTCCCTGCCCCACGAGCTCGGCGACCGGGTCGCGCTCATAGAGACGCTTGGTCCAGAAGTTCTTATCGTTCCACACGTCTTCGCAGATGGTGATGCCGAGTTGCTCGCCGGCGAACGGAAAAACCTGCTGCGATTTCGCCGGCTGGAAATAGCGGGACTCATCGAAGACATCGTAAGTGGGAAGCAGCATCTTGCGCTGCTCGAAGACCACGCGGCCAGCGGCCAGCACGGCTGCCGTGTTGGCCAGCGGCTTGCCGGTTGCATCCTGCGCGCGGCCCGCATAACCCACAATGGCGGGCAGGGGCACCCGCTTGGCCAGGCAGGCGAGCTCGCTGAGATTCCGATCCAGGAAAGCGGGTCTCTCGAGCAAATCTTGCGGCAGGTAGCCGCACAGGCACAGTTCGGAGAAGACGGCCAAGTCCGCGCCCCGTTGTTTGGCCTGGCCGGCGAACTCCACGATGCGCGCGGAGTTGCCGCCGAAGTCGCCGACGGTAGGGTTGAACTGGGCCAGGGCGATCTTCATCGGAGCAGAGTAGCATACGGGGCCGGGCGATGGTTTTCAATCGCCGCCGAGCAACACAAGGGAACGAGCGGAAAGCCTCGCCGGCGAACCGGCTATGGTTTGCGCGCGAGCAGGCTGGCGATTCCCTTCCCGGCGCTGAACTCGCGATAGAAGAGAGTCTCGAGGCCAGGAAAAGCCTCGCGCAATTCGTGCTCGCGCAAAAGGTGATCGGGGTTGCGCGGGCCGCCGGAAAAGGCGAGTTGTGCGATGGTCAGGGTTTCGTAAACGAGCATCCCGCCGGACCGCAGGGCGCGCTGGATGGCGGGAAACAGGCGCCGCTCGAGGTAGTTGAAGCAGATCACGAGTTCAAATTGCGCGACGGGCAAGGTGGCGCTTTCGAGGTCGGCTTGGAAGAGCAAGAGGCCCGGGAGCTTCGGCGAGAACGGCGGTGCGGGTAGCGCGCCCCATTCCCCGGCGCATTCGACTTCCAGACGGCGGTCGCGCGCCAGAGCGACGGCTCGCTCTACGGCAACCCGCGAGCTATCCAAACCGGTGACGCGCCAGCCGTGGGTCGCGAGGAAAACAGCGTTGCGCCCCGCCCCCATGGCCAGGTCGAGCGCGCGGCCGTGCTCCAGCAAAGGCAGCAGTTCCTGCAAAAGCGGGGCGGCATCGGTGCCACCGGGATAGCCCTCGGCGCGGTAGCGCTCATCCCAGTTTTCGGTATGTGCAGCCATCAGAGCTGAAAAAGAAAACGAGCTTTTGA
>JACQDH010000178.1 GCA_016201215.1 Acidobacteriota bacterium
GCCTATCCGGACAACTACAAGCAACACCTCGCGCGCAATCTGGAACTTGAAGACGCGCACCACCACCCCGGCACCGTTCTCGACGTGCAGCTCCGCGGCGAATACCTCTACGCCGCGCTCGGCAGCAGCGGCTTCCGCATCTATGACGTGGCCAACATCGACAACAAGGGTTTTTCCGAACGCCTGGTCACCGCGCCGGTCTCCCCGCTCGGACAGCGACTCTATGCCAAGACGAAGTACGCTACCGCCGTGGCTACGCCGAGCACTCTGGCCGTCGATCCCCTCCGCTCGCGGCGGCCAGAGAACGAAGAGCAACCCATTCATCTGCTCTACGGGTTCCTCTACGTCGCCGACAAGTACGAGGGCCTGGTGGTGATCGGCAATCCCGACCTGAAGAGCAAGAGCCCCGGCGTGGGCACGCTGCTCGACGGCGACCCGCGGAACAATTTCCTGAAGCGCGCCGTCACCTTCAATCCCCATGGGATTCTGAACGGCGCGCGGCGAATCACCATCGCCGGCACCTACGCCTATGTCCTTTGCGACCGCGGCCTGGTGGTCGTGGACCTCGACAAACCGCTGGAGCCGCGCGTGGTCGCCGAAGTCGGCGCGCCCGATCTGGTCGAGCCGCAGGGGATTGCCGTGCAGTTCCGTTACGCCTTTGTGGTGGACCGCCAGGGACTCAAGGTGCTCGATGTGACGCACCTCGATCAGCCGCGCGTAGTCGAGGGAGCACGGGTGCCGCTCGAAGACGCAAGGAACGTGTACGTCGCGCGCACGTATGCCTATGTGGCCGGAGGAAAGCAGGGCTTGGTCATCGTGGATGTCGAGCGACCCGCACAGCCGCGCCTCGATCAGGTCTTCACTGCCGACGGGAAGATCAGCGATGCTCGCGACGTCAAAATGGGGATGGTCAACGCCAGCGTCTTCGCCTACGTCGCCGACGGCCACAAGGGGCTTCACGTGCTGCAACTCATCTCGCCCGAAACCACGCCCAATCACTACGGCTTCAGCCCGCGGCCGGTGCCCAAGCTGATTGCCACCTATCGCACGCGTGGGCCTGCTCTAGCCATCTCGAAGGGGATTGATCGCGACCGCGCCGTGGATGAGAGCGGCAACCAACTGGCCGTTTTTGGCCGCCGCGGCGCGCGTCCGTTTAACCGCGAAGAGATGGAGCGGCTCTACCTGCGCGACGGCGAGCTTTACACCGTCAGCGACGAGCCCTCTGCGGCCCCGCGCCCGGCCGCGAAAGTCGAATCCTGGCTCGACCGGTGGCTGGCCAGCCTCAGATATCCGCATCCCAGCCGGCGATAAGGTGGCAGGCCGCCGGACCGCCACATGCGCCGCTCACTTCGCCTGGCTCGGCTCGCCGGCGCGGGCTGCGGACACGCCCAACAAATTGTGGAAGGCATACCTGCCCTTGACCGATTTCTCTTTGCTCCAGTCGTGGTAGGTGTGGCACTCGAAGCAGCGTGCCCCGGCAGCATCTTCGCCGGGATGATGGCAGCTGCGGCACGTCGCAATTCCGGGCAGGAGCACGTCGGAAGTGGCCTGGCTGGTGTCCGCGCCCGCATGGCAGCTCACGCAGGTCATCATGCGGTGCTTTTCGTGATCGAAGACCGCTTGCGGCATCCAGCGCACGGTGATGTTGGACGACGCCACCTGCGGCAGAGCTGCGCCGGACGGGAAATGGAGCGCGTGGCACTGTTTGCAGGTCTTGCGCCACAGCAGCTCTTCGGCCTCGGCTGTTCGCTCGGCCACCCACTGCAGGGGAGTCAACACCCGCACCGAGGCAGGAACGGGCCTGCCGGTCACGCTGCGGTCGGGCTCGCGCACCACGCGCAACTCTAAAGGATGGGCAGCGACGTACGCAGCAAATTTCTTGACCAGGAACCCGTGAATCACTTCCGGCGTGTCGTGCGGAACAACTTCGTTGTCTTGGAAGCGCCGGTCAAAGGTGAGTAAGTGGCACGCCGCGCAAGTCTTGGCGTACTTCGGCGGCGTCATCAAAGCTCGCGTGGGAGCGGGCGCGAGCGGGTCTGGCTTTGCCGCGGCCGGAGTGATGGCAGGCTTTGTCTCGGCGAATCGCCACGGCTCGTTCATCGCGGGCGTGCGATGGCAGTCCTCGCACTCGAGTTGTGTGATCGGTCCGTTGGGACCGACGCGGATCGGTTTCATGTGCAGCATGTGATTGAGCTTGATCGTGCCCGGATCGCCTTTCCCAGTTCGCAGCACCCCAATCTGCGGGTGACGCGCGCTGAAACCCTCGATGATCCGCTCGTACGCCGGCGGTCCACTCCTGGCCTGGAGGTTCGCGTGGCACTGCGTGCAATTCCGATCGCTGATCGCGGCCAGCCGAACCGGCCCGCGGTGCTCCGCGTGGCACGAGGCGCAACTCGGCGTGAAGGTTTGGTTGGCATGATGGATGGGGCCGTCGTGGCAGGCCAGGCAAGCCTGATCGTTTGCGTGCTCGCGGAAGACTCCCGCCCGGCTGATGTGGCACAGGCCGCACTCGGCGGCGAGTACGGCGTGCGCGGAGGAGAGCGCGCCGCTGCTATACACCCTGTTGTCGCGGGCCGCGCCGTGCCAGCCGAGCCACAGCACGGCCGCGGCCGGCAGCGCGAGAGAAAGCAGCAAGCGCCAGCGCCGCAGCGGGTGCGGCCGCTCAAAATAGTTCAGGTTAATGCGTTGCGCCAGCTTTCTTGTCGTGCGCTGGAATCGCCCCACCGGTCTTCTCTCCGTTCAGAACCCCTTCAGTAACGCAGCGCCATCGCCGCGTGCACCGCCCCGAGCAACAGCAGGGCCAACGAAAGCGGAACGTGCAGCAGCAGCCAGCCGTGCAGCCAGTAATGCAACCGTGCCTGCCGGTTCAACTGGCGTTCTTCCTCGCAGATATCCTCCAGATCCTTCAGCGCATCGTGCGCCGCGGGCGGCAGCCGCCTGCGAAGCTCCTGGAAAACGCTGCGCGCCTGCGCCGCGTCACCGAGCGGATGGCTCCGCGCGCCGGGGTTTTCGAGAAAAGGTCGCATCTCGCGCAGATAGAAACTGCGCAGCGGCGCGCACTCCTCTTCGGTCACCGCCAGGACCGCGACCGATGCTGCCGCGGTGGGTTGCTTGTACGCCGTCGTTCCCCCGGCGAGCCGGGAGTCGCTTGTGTCAGTGGGTTCTTCCGGCCCGGCGGCAAGTCCCAGAGAGCCGCACGCCGCACTGGCGATCTGGTCGGCCTCTGCGCGAAGTTGCGCGCGGACGTGATCAATCTCCTCGAAAATCGTCTCCAGGGGCACCTCGCGGGTCATCAACTCAGGCAGGTAGTGCTGCAACGCGGCGCCGAAGACTCCGCTCGCGGTCACGAAGATCAACAGCACCATCAGAACCGTGGAGAGTGTGCCGCCGAAATGAAATCCGCCGTGGAACAGGATTAGGGGAAGACTCAACAGTCCGAGCCAGAGGTGCCCGCGCATCCACGTTTGCGCGCGCCCGGCGCGCCACACTGGGACCTTCTTCCGCGGCGCGAGCAACCCGGCAAACAGCATGAACGCCGAGCCCACGATGCCGAAGGTGAGACCCAACGCGCTGCCGCCCTTCGGGCCGTGCGGTGAACTCCACGCAGACCAGGCATAAGCTGCGCCCGCCAAAGCCAGCAGCGCCACCGATGCGATGAACCATTTCTTGTGTGTGTGATCGATGCGCACGGTTCGGTTTGTTCGATCCTCCTCGCGCTAACTCTCCGGCACGCCTGCGGTGGGCGAGCCCAGGGTCCTGGCGAAAAACTCGCGCGGGTTGACGCGATGGGCCGCGTCGTGCGGGCAGGCATATACGCAACTGGGCTCCTTGTGTCCGGTGCAAAGGTCGCAGGAGGTGGCCTTCTGTTGGATGACCGCCATCTCCCGGCCGGGCAGAGCAGGCTCGCCTTGCGTCACCTCGAACGGGTGCAGGTTGATATTCCCGTACGGGCAGTTTCTGGCGCAGAGCCCGCAGCCGATGCACCAGTCCTCGATGATCACCTCAAGCGAATGGCGCCGCCGGATGGACCCCACCGGGCAGCCCACCATGCATAGCGGGTCTCGGCACTGCCGGCAGGAGGTCGCCACAAGATACTTGTCGAATCGGAGCCCCTCGCGCACCAGCCGCGTGACGCCGTCGTGGGCATCGGCGCAGGCGCGCACGCAGGCATCGCAGCGCGTGCAATTCTCGAGGTTGAGGATCAGCAGGCTCTGCGCTTCCATCAGCCCCTGCGCCAGGAAGCGGTCGAGCGGCACCGAACGCACCAGCGAAAGCCGCTCGCGGTTCTGTTGCAGGCGTTCCTGCGCCACCGCCTCAAGGCTGCGGCGAACCTGCGGGAACCACCCCATCATCAGTTGGAAGTCAGCGGACGCGATGCGTACCAGCTCGACGTGGTCGAGCGCCGTGCAGGTGGCCGAGCGCTGGCCGACGCCGAGCAGACCAATCTCGCCGAAATAATTGCCGCGGGAAAGATAGGCAAGCACGAGTTCGCCGCCGGGGTAGGTTTCCGAAACCTTCACGAAGCCAAGGCGCACCAGGTAGAAGCTGTCGGCGGGTTCTCCTTGCCGGCAGATCACTTCCCCGGGCGCGTAGCGTGTTAGCTCGACCGTCTCGCGCAGGTGGTTGATGAAATCATCGGTCAGCCCGGCGAAGATCGGCACGCCGCGCAGGTGGCTGTCGAGCGCGCGCTGGCGATAGGTGCCCTCGAGCTGCTCGCGAAAGGTTTTGTTCTTCTGCAGGATGTCGAGAACATTGCGCAGCATCTCGAGCATCGTGCAGTCGGTCTGGGCGCGCACCGTGGCCGAGCGCGGGTAGTAGTTCATGCAGGTCATTTCGCCGAACAGGTCGCCGGGGCCCAATTCGGCGACGGGGTTTTCATAAGCAAGGTCCACCGGGCCGTCGGTCGGGATGTACCTCTGTTGAGCTTCCTCCTCGCGCCTGTCTTCCTGACGCCGTGCCAGGCTGCTCTTGAGCCGGCTCAAGAAACCCCGCGCGCCGCCATCGGTTTTCACGTGAGCGATCGGGCTGGAGATCGAAACCTGAGCTTGGCCCTCGAGGATGTAGAAGGCTGTCGAGCCGTATTCGCCTTCGCGGCAGACCATATCGCCGCGCTGGAAGTGGCGCTGCACGATGGCGCCTTTGTTGAGTTCGAGAAAAGTGCCGGAGACGCCCTTGAAAACGGGCAATTGCAGCAGCTCTTCGGAAGTAACCGGCCGCGCGTCAGGGCCCAGGGCCGCATGCACAGTGCCTTTGTTGGTCAGCGCGCCGGTCGGGCAGGAGACCATGCATTCCCCGCACGAGACACACGTCGATTCGCCCATCGGCCGGTTGTGGTCAAACGCGATGCCCGTCTGCGCGCCTTTGCCCGTGCGGCCCAGCACCAGGTTCCCGCGGATGTCGTTGCACCCGCGGATGCAGCGGTCGCAGAGGATGCAGGCGTCGAAGGCCACGGCGATGCTGAGCGAGGAGTCGTCTTTCCCACGGCTGGTGCTGCGCGGGGCAAAGCGCGGCTGCGTGATGCCTTCCAGTTTCGCCAGCGTTTCGAGCTCGCAGTCGCGGGAGTGCTGCTGGCGGGCGCAGGGGCTGGGATGGTCGGACATCAGCAACTCGACCAGCGTGCGGCGCGCTCGGCGCACCTTCTCCGAGTTGGTGGTGACCACCATGCCGGGTTCGACCGCGCGCACGCATGCCGCCGTGAACACGCGCGCTCCCACGTCCACCACGCACACCCGGCACACGCCCACCGGCGCTTCGTTCTGCTGGTGGCAGAGGGTGGGAATGGAGATGGCGTTCAGCCGCGCCGCGTCGAAGACCGTGGTGCCTTCCGGAACGACGACCTTCTTGCCATCAATCGTGAGTTCGACCTGACGGAGAGCCTGTCCCCCCGCGCTCATGTGGCCCTCGCGATTCCGCTGACCCGAGCCGCGCCGTCCTGGGCACGCGAGAAGCACACCCCGGCGGGGCACTCGCGGCGCAAGAGGTGCGCCTCGACCTCTTCGCGGAAATGCTTCAGCACCGATGCAATCGGCGCCGGCACGACCTGCCCCAGCCCGCAAATCGAGGTCAGCGCCAGCGCGTCGGAGAGGTCCTCCACCAGTGCATAGTCGGTTGGTGAGCCTTTGCCCTGCGTCCAGCCGGTCAGAAGGTCCACCATCTTCTGCGAGCCCACACGGCAGGGCACGCATTTGCCGCACGATTCATTGCGGAAAAACTTCACCGCGTTGAGCGCCATATCCAGCATGCAGGTGGCGTCGTCACAGACCACCAGGGCACCCGAGCCGAGCATCGAACCTGCCTCGATCAACGACTTGAAATCCATACGCACGTCAGCCATCGAGGCCGGCAGGTAGCCGCCGGAAGGGCCGGAGGGCGCAAAGGCCTTGAGCTTTTTTCCTTCGGGCAGGCCGCCGGCGTGATGGAAGATCAGTTCCGAGGCGGGCGTGCCCATGGGCACCTCGTACACGCCGGGCCGGCGCACGTCGCCACTGACGCCGATGAACTTCAGCCCCGCCGCGCCGCCCTGCCCCTGGGCTTTGTACCACTCCACGCCGCGGGCCAAGATCTGCGGCACATTGATAAAGGTCTCGACGTTGTTGATGACCGTGGGCTTGTCCCACAGGCCCTTCACGATGGGGAACGGCGGTTTGTTGCGTGGCTCGGCGCGCTTGCCTTCGATGGCCTCGAGCAGCGCCGACTCTTCGCCGCAAATGTAGCCCCCGGGACTGACAAAGATTTCGAGCTCAAAGGATAGGTCGGTACCTAGTATCCGCGGGCCGATCAGGCCCTCGCGCTGGCAACGCTGGATCTCTTCCTCGAGGATTTTCTCCTGCTCTGCATACTCGTGGCGGATGTAGAGGTAGCCCTTGCGTGCCCCGATTACCAGGCCGCCGATGAGGATCCCTTCGACCACCAGGTGAGCGAGGTGGGCCAGGATGAAGCGGTCTTTGATTGTGCCGGGCTCGCTTTCATCGGCGTTGCAGACGATGTATTTTTCCGCGCCAAGCTCGGCGCGCGCGCCGCGCCACTTTTTCCCTGTGGGGAAGCGCGCGCCGCCCATTCCAGGCAGCCCGCTCGATTCGAGCGCCGCGAGCACGCCTTCCCAGTCGCAAGTCTGTACGAGCCGCCGCAGGACGCCGTACTTCTCACCGCCGCGGTAGGGATCCGAAGCGCATTCCACGCGCCCGTGCTCGCGCGGCGGTTCCGGCAACGTCTCATTGGCCAGGACGCTCTGCACCAGCGCCTCGGCTTGCGTGTCCGAGACCTCCGTATAGATCCGATCATTGATCGAGAGCCCCGGCGCGGCGTCGCACCGCCCCAGGCAGGAGACCTCGCGGATGGAAACGTCCCGGCCGCTGGCCCCCTGGAACTGCTGTTCCAGGCTGGCGCGCAGCTCGCACGCCCCGCGCAGGTGGCACGACATGTCTGCACAGACGCGCACGTCCGCGCGGGCCGGCGGGGTCAAATGAAAGTGCGGATAGAAACTGGCTACACCGTGGAGGCGATAGAGAGGAGTGTTGATCCTTTTGGAGAGCGCCACGAGCTGCTCAACCGGCAGGTAGCCGTACTGGCGCTGGATGGCCTTGAGTTCCTCAAAAATCAACGCCACAGTCCCCCGGGGCTGGGAAATGAATTGGTTTTGCGCAATCGGGCAAGAGTGATATAGCAATCCTCAGGCGTTCTGTCCAGATTGCTTGG
Organism: Acidobacteriota bacterium; assembly: GCA_016201215.1. GTDB lineage: Bacteria > Acidobacteriota > Terriglobia > Acidiferrales > UBA7541 > QHYU01. The sequence goes on from JACQDH010000178.1 coordinate 7,696, forward strand.
CGGATTTGTGCGCTACGCGGTCAAAAAGGTAACACCGAGCGCGTTGACTTCTCACCGACCGGACAGTATAAGCATTGCGGTTCTTCGCCTGGATCGGTCGTCGCTGGGGCGGCATGCAGCACCGCAAGGGTGCACTGCAATCTTCACTTTTTCCGAGTGCGTAGATGAAAACAACACTGGAGGGCAAGCGTCCTTATCTTTATCTCTTTTTGGTTGCACTCCTCTTGCTCGCCGCGCTCCCCAGCAGCAGTCGTTTGCCGCGGGCTGGCGCCGTCCAGCCCCCTGCCTACCAGGGCCGCCCGGCGGCTGATCCCATCAAGTACACGGGCCCGGGTTCCTGTGCTTCGACGAGCTGCCACGGCAGCGTGAAACCGCGTACGGACACGCGCGTCTGGCAGAACGAGTACAGCCTTTGGGTAATGAAGGACAAGCACTCGAAAGCCTACGACGCGCTGACCGGCCGTGTGGGCGAGCAGATCGCACGAAATCTGGCACTGGGCAAGGCGGAGACGTCGCCCAAATGCCTGGCGTGTCATGCGCTCGATGTCCCTGCCGCCGAGCGCGGCCAGGCCTTTGGCCAGAGCGAGAGAGAAGGCGTGAGTTGCGAAAGCTGCCACGGCCCGGCTCTGGCGTGGCTGGGATCGCACACCAGCCGCGATTCGCACGAGAAGTCGCTGGCCCTGGGGATGTACGACACGCGCAACCTGATCCAGCGCACCGAAAAATGCCTCTCCTGCCATCTCGGAAACGATCAGAAGTTCGTGGACCATACGATGATCGCCGCGGGTCACCCCGACCTGTTCTTTGAGCTGGACACTTTCTCCGCCGTGATGCCGCGCCACTGGAAGGAACCCCGCGAAAAGGAACGCGGTGTGGCCGCAGAAAACGACCCCTGGCGCGGCGTGCGCGAGTGGGGCACGGGTGAGGCCGTGCAGCTCCGCGCCGCCTTGCTGCACCTCGCCGGACGCGCGCGCGACACCCACCAGGCCTGGCCCGAGGACGCCGAGCTGCAATGCTCCGCCTGCCACCTCAGTCTCACCAGCGCGGAGAAGAGCTGGCGACAGGAGCGCGGCTATCCCGGGCGGCATCCCGGCGACCCGCCCTGGAACGCAGCCCGCTACGCCGTATTCCGGCTGCTCGCTCACGAACTGGACGCGGCCACGGCCGGGCGTCTGGATGCGGAACTCAAACGCCTCGCCGAATTGATGAGCAAGCTCAACCCGGACCGCGAGGCCGTCGC
>JACQDH010000168.1 GCA_016201215.1 Acidobacteriota bacterium
GAGGCGCTGCGGCGCATCGCTGAGGGCGCGGCGTTGATCCGCACCAAGGGCGAGGCCGGCTCCGGCAACATCGTTGAAGCGGTGCGACACATGCGCACCATCGTCGGGCAGATGCGCCGCCTCACCACCCTGCGCGATGACGAGCTGATGCATCAGGCCAAGGAACTGGCCGCGCCACTCGAACTCGTGCGCGCAGTGGCCAAGACCGGCAAGCTGCCGGTGCCAAACTTTTCCGCTGGCGGCATCGCCACGCCGACTGACGCTGCGCTGGTGCGCCAACTGGGCGCCGAGGCCGTCTTTGTCGGCTCGGGCATCTTCAAGTCCTCCGACCCGGAAAAGCGCGCCAAGGCCATCGTCAAGGCGACCACGCACTTCGACGACGCCAAGGTCGTGCTCCAGGCTTCCGAGGAACTCGGCGAGGCGATGAAAGGGCTGGACGTGCGCCAGCTCGACGAGAAAGAGCTTTTGCAGACGCGCGGCTGGTAGAGGTTCGCGATGAAGGTCGGCATCCTGGCCGTGCAGGGAGATTATGAAGCGCATGCGGCCGTGCTGGCGCGGCTGGGCGTGGAGTACATCCTGGTCCGCACGCCCGCGGACGTGGCCGGCGTGGACGCCCTGATCCTCCCGGGCGGCGAGAGCACCACCCAACTGAAATTCCTGACCGAAGAGGGCCTGGAGAAGGCCATTCGCGATTTGGCTGCGCGCGGCGGCGCGCTCTTCGGAACCTGTGCGGGAACCATCCTGCTGGCCCGCGAGGTCAAGAACCCAGCTCAACCTTCGCTGGGGCTCGCCGATCTGGTCGTGACCCGCAACGCCTACGGCCGGCAGGTAGCTAGCGAGGTCACTACGGGACCCTGCAAATGGAAGGACAGACCGCTCGAGATGGTGTTTATCCGTGCCCCGATTATTGAGCAGGTGGGCCGCGATGTCGAAGTGCTGGCCGAATGCGCCGGCCAGCCGGTCCTGGTGCGGCAGGGCCGCGTGCTCGCCGCGACGTTTCATCCCGAGCTGACCAGCGACACCACCGTGCACGAGTATTTCTTGAAAATGGCCACGGACAAATCCCAGGCCACCTGGGAGCCAGAGCAAACCGAGACCGCTCGGTGATCACCGCCAGGGCCGCCGCCAGGTGCCCAGTGAAAATTCCCGGAGAAATACGTACCTTTGTTTGACGGGGTAAAGGCGCTAGACTGTAGTGGAAATGGCTCGGAAATCGCCCACGAAAAAGCCCAGGCGGACCAAGGTCCTCTTTGTGTGCATCGGGAACTCCGGCCGGAGTCCGATGGCCGAAGCCCTGGCCCGCCACCTGGCTTCGGACGTCATCGAAGCCTCCAGCGCGGGCACTGCGGCGCTGGGCACGATCGCCGAACAGACCGGCGCGGTGCTACGGGAGCGCGGGGTGCGCATGGACGGCCAGTACTCGAAGCAATTGCGGGCGGAGGATTGCCAGGCGGTGGATTTGATCATCAACATCAGCGGCAAGCCGCTCGCCGCGGAGTTCGCTGCCGACCCGGCCAAGGTCGAGGATTGGATCGTGCGCGACCCGTTTTTCGGCGACTTCGAGATGCACCGGCAAATCCGCGATGATATCGAGCGGCGGGTCACGGAACTGGCCGAACGCCTGCGAGGCAAGCAGCCGCGGCCCGACTAGAGACTGGAACCAGTCCTGGCGCGCCGATGGCGAAGGGGGCGCTTTGCGCCGCGAAAAAACCAGCGTCTCCCAGGAAGACTACCTGAAAGCAATCTTGGACATCATCCAGGAAGAGCAGGTGCCGATCAGCGCGCGGTTGGCCGAAGAGCTGGGCGTGACCCCGCCGGCCGTCACCGCGGCGCTCAAGCGCATGACGCGCGACGACTACCTGCGCGTGGCACGCGACGGCCGCATCCAGCTCACCCGCAAGGGCCGCAGTTTCGCCGAGCACCTCGCGCTGCGCCACCAGTTGGCCGAGAAGCTTCTCACCGAGGTTATTGGCCTCGAATGGTCCAAGGCGCACGAGGAGGCCGAGCGGCTCGAGCACGGCATCTCGCCCGAAGTCCAGGCCCTGCTGCTCGCGCGATTCGGCGCCGAAAGCACCTGCCCGCACGGCGTGCCCCTGGTCGGCGGCCTCGCCAAGCTGCGCCGGAAAAATGGCGCGGTGCAGCTATCGGAAATGACCGCTAGCGACAGCGTCGAGGTTCTTTGCGTCTATGAAAAGGACCCCAAGTTTCTCCAGTTCCTTGCCGGGTTGCAACTTCGCCCCGGAGCGCGTGTCCGCGTCCGGCGTCGCGAGTATGACGAGACCATGACGCTCCTGGTCGCCGGACGGCAAGTTCACCTCGGCAAACCCGCCACCAGCCGCATCTGGGTCCGCCGCTTGACCGCCTGATCGCGGTTTGAATCTTTCACCCGACCCTAAACCCGCCCAGGTCATGAAGCGGCACGCCTGCCAGCGCGCCGACGTTGCGCCGACATGTTGCGAGCGAGTGAGAGAGCGCAAGCTAAACGCCGGCGCCACAAAGGGCCCAACGGCGCGAGCCGGCGCGCGGCTTGAATTTTTCCAGGCGCGGGAGTAACGTTCCACCCCTCTCAGTAAGTGTCATCGGACAACCCCCTCGGTTGAACGGGAAGATTTCGGAGGTGCCATGGCCGTGGAGATTCAGGTTCGAGTCAACGGGAAAACACATGACAGCCGAGTGGAGCCGCGCCTGCTGCTGGTCCACTACCTCCGCGACGTCCTCGGCCTGACCGGCACGCACATCGGCTGCGAAACCTCTCTCTGCGGCGCCTGCACCGTGCTGCTCGACGGCAAGGCGGTGAAGTCCTGCACTGTGCTGGCCGTACAGGCCGACGGCTCCGAGGTCACCACCATCGAAGGCCTGGCTGCGCAGGCGCCTGGGAACGGAGCCAAGGGTGGGTTGCATCCCGTACAAGAAGGGTTCTGGGAAAAACATGGCCTGCAATGCGGCTACTGCACGCCGGGAATGATTCTGACCTCAGTGCAACTGCTCGAGGACAACCCGGACCCGAGCGAGGCAGAGATCCGCCGCGCGCTCGCCGGCAACCTTTGCCGTTGCACCGGCTACCAGCACATCATCGAGGCCGTGCGCTACGCGGCGAAAAAAATGAGCAAGGGGAAGCGCTGAGGGAACGCGCAGGGCTGGGGAGGATGCGCAGCCCGGGAAATGCGATTTAGGGGTTCGAAGGAGATCGTGGCCATGGCCATGCGATACATCGGCAAGCCGCTCAAGCGCAAGGAAGACCCACGCCTGATTCAGGGACTCGGGCATTACGTGGACGACTTGCAGCTCGCGGGGATGCACTACACCGGCTTCGTGCGCAGCCCTCACGCGCACGCGCGCATCCGCTCCATCGACACCAGCAAGGCCAGGACCGCCGCTGGCGTTGTCCTGGTGCTGACCGGCGCGGACCTCCAGGGCGCGATCGGGCCCGTACCCTGCGCGGCGCAGCTCCCGGACATGAAATTGGCGCTGCGGCCCGTGCTGGCGCACGACCGCGTGCGCTTTGTGGGTGAGCCGGTGGCGCTGGTGGTGGCCACCGAGCGTTACGCCGCGCGCGACGCCACGGATCTGGTCGAGGTGGACTACGAGCCGCTGACGCCGGTGGTGAACCCGGAAAAGGCTCTGGAGAAAGGCTGCACCGTGCTCCACGAGCAATACTCCGACAACATCGCCTATCGCTGGGAACTTGAGGGCGGCGACCTGGCCAAAGCCTTCAAGGCCGCTGACAAAGTGATTCGGCAGCGACTGGTCAACCAGCGGCTGATCCCCGTGGCCATGGAGCCGCGCGGCGTCGTAGCCGACTATAAGCCGGGCGAGAAGCAACTCACCGTTTGGTCTTCGACGCAGATCCCGCACCTGCTGCGCACGCAACTCGCCGTGATGCTGGGCGTGCCGGAAAGCTCGGTCCACGTGATTACCCCCGAGGTCGGCGGGGGATTCGGCAGCAAGCTCAACGTCTATCCCGAAGAGGCGCTGGTGGGCTACCTCGCCATGCGCCTGGGCCAGCCGGTGAAATGGATCGAGTCGCGCCGGGAGAATTTCCTGTGCACGATTCACGGCCGCGACCAGATTGACGACGTCGAGGTGGCCGTCAAGCGTGACGGCACCGTGCTCGGCCTGCGCTGCAAGGTCATTGCCGACCTCGGCGCCTACTACCAGTTGCTCACGCCGCTCATTCCCACCCTGACCGGGCTGATGATCTGCGGTTGCTACAAGATTCCTGCCGTGCGCATGGAGATCACCGGCGTCTTCACCAACAAAATGGCCACCGACGCCTATCGCGGTGCTGGCCGGCCCGAGGCCACCTACATCATCGAGCGCATGATGGACCTGGTGGCCGCGGAGCTCAAGAAAGACCCCGCCGAGGTGCGCCGCAAGAATTTCCCACAGCCGAAAGATTTCCCTTATGCCACACCGACCGGCGTCACCTACGACAGCGCGAACTACCAGAAGTCACTCGAACTGGCGCTGAGAAACTCCAACTACAAGAGGCTGCGCCAGGAGCAGGCTAAGCTGCGCCGGCAGGGCCGCTACATCGGCATCGGCCTTTCGACTTACGTGGAGATTTGCGCCATGGGGCCGTCGAGCGCCATGCCCGCGGGCGGCTGGGAGAGCGCCACGGTGCGCGTCGAGCCTACCGGCAAAGTGAACATTCTCACCGGCTCCTCACCGCATGGCCAGGGACAGGAGACGAGCTTCGCGCAGATCGGCGCGGACGTTCTGGGTCTCGAGCCCGACGACATCAACGTGGTTCATGGGGACACGGCCAGAGTGCCTTATGGCATCGGGACGTTCGGCAGTCGCGCCACGGCGGTGGGTGGCACGGCGGTGTACAAATCGCTGGTCAAGCTGCGCGACAAACTGGCCCAGATCGCCGGCCATTTGATGGGCGAAGCCCCGCAAAAGCTCGTCTTCCGCCAGAAGAGGATCATCTCCAAGGCAACGAAGAAGTCCATCGCCTTCGGCGAGGCGGTGGGTGCCGCCTACGTGGCCAAAACGCTGCCGCCGGGGTTGGAGCCCGGTCTGGATGCCACCACGTTTTTCGAGCCCTCGAACTTCACCTTCCCGTTTGGCGTGCATGTCTGCGTCGTAGAAGTGGACGCCGACACGGGCGATGTGAAATTGCAGAAATACGTGGCCGTGGATGACTGCGGCAACGTGCTCAACCCCCTGCTGGTGGACGGCCAGGTGCACGGCGGAATCGTGCAGGCGGTTGGCCAGGCGTTGCTCGAAGAGGCCGTCTATGACGAGCACGGACAACTCATCACCGGCGAACTGATGGACTACGCCATCCCGCGCGCCGCAGACATCCCGTGGCTGGAGACCTCGCGCACGGTCACCCCGTCGCCGGTCAATCCGCTGGGCCTCAAGGGCGTGGGCGAAGCCGGCACCATCGGCGCTACTCCTGCTCTGCTCAACGCGGTCGTGGACGCGCTGGCGCCGTTCGGCGTGCGCCACCTGGACATGCCGGTGAAACGCGAGCGCGTCTGGCAACTCATGCGCAAGGGTAGGAGGGCGAAATGATTCCCGCGGCGTTTGAATATCACGTGCCCAAGACGCTGGAGGAGACGCTCCGCCTGCTCGAACGACACGGCGACGAGGCCAAGGTGCTCGCCGGCGGCCACAGCCTGCTGCCGTTGATGAAGCTGCGCCTGGCCGCCCCGCGCTACGTCATCGACATCGGGCGCCTGCGCGGGATGAGCTACATCCGCGAAGAAAACGGCCAGATCGCCATCGGCGCGCTGACCACGCATGCCGATCTGGAAAGCTCCGCGCTGCTGCTCATGCGCTGCCCCCTGCTGCCGGAAACCGCCGCGGAAATCGGCGACGTGCAGGTGCGCAACCGGGGGACGCTGGGCGGCAGCCTCGCCCATGCCGACCCGGCCGGCGACTATCCCGCCTCGATCCTTGCGCTTGACGCGGAGATCATTGCCGCGAGCACGGCCGGTACGCGCACGATTTGCGCGCGCGACTTTTTCGTGGACATGCTGACTACCCAGTTGCGCCCGGGCGAAATCCTCAGCCAAGTGCGCGTGCCGCCGCTGGCGCCACGCACGGGAGCGGCCTACTGCAAATTGCACCAGCCGGCCTCAGGCTTCGCCATTGTGGGCGTGGCGGCGCGGCTTACACTGGGGAAAGGCGGCAAGATTGACAGCGCGGCGGTGGGTATCACCGGCGTGGGGCCGAAAGCGTATCGCGCCGCGGCGGTCGAAAAGGCACTGCGCGGCAAGAAACCCTCCCCCAAACTGCTTGCCGATGCGGCGCGGCATGCCGCGCAGGGCGTCGAGCCGCTCTCCGACCTGCACGCTTCAGCGGAGTATCGCCGGGAGATGGCTGCCGTGTTCACCCGCCGCGCGCTGGAGCGGGCCATCGCCCGCGCACAGGGAAAGAAGGCGTGAAGGTTGCCGGCAGCTACGTGCTTCCAGGCACGCCCGAGCAGGTCTGGGCTCTGCTGAATGACCCCGCACGCCTGGCCAAATGCCTGCCCGGCTGCGAGCGGCTTGAGCCGGACGGCCCGGACCGTTACAAGGCTGCCGTCAACTTCGCGCTCGCGGCCATCTCCGGGAAGTATGCCGGGTCGCTCGAGATTACTGAGAAGAAGCCGCCGCGCTCGCTGCGC
>JACQDH010000169.1 GCA_016201215.1 Acidobacteriota bacterium
CGTCGCAGGAGAGGAAGAGCAACCCAGCGCCGCGCTTCCATCGCCTGCGCATCACGTCGGGAACGAACGGTATGGTCGGCCATACACCGACCATACCACACAAAATGGGAATGTCAATCTATTTATACAGATATCTTTAGATCATCAAAGGTGATTGCGCGCTTCGCGGTGGTTTGGCCTGCGGCTGTGGGGGCCTGCGCCGGGGCGGCCGGAGCCGTGGCTGCAAGCGCTAGGACGCAGAGAATCAGGACGGATCGTGTTGTGCGTGTCATTGTTCCTCCTACAGGACCTTGGGGTCAGAGGACTGAAGAAGCACAGCATCATGGCACTTTCTCGGGCAGTTTCCAAGCGCCAGCGCGTTGCGCAGCCGCAGGAACTGGTTGCGCGGTGCCGCGCTCGTCCATCCACTCGCGGCCAGCTTCAGGAGATCATCAGCCATGAGGAAAGCGGTACCGAGCATGCGGCGCGCTCAAGGCCACGGTGAAGCTTGGCGGATTGGCGCCTGGGTGTTGTCGTGTGCTTGCAGTAGGCTTTGAGCCCGGCTACTTGCCGATGGACACGCCGATCGCCCAGATGTAGCCGTCCGGGTCGGCCACCATCACTTCGCGCCAGCCATGTGGCTTGTCGGTGGCCGGCTGGACCAAGGTCGCGCCAGCGGCTCTGGCGCGCGCTTCGATCTCATCCGGGTCGACGCCGAACAGGCGCAACTCTGCACCGGTGCCGCGCGGACCGCTAGCGGCGAGCCGCGGTGCCAGGGGATGCTGGTCGTAGGCATGGTCGGCGTGGAGCATGAACTCGAGCCCGGCCATCTGCAAGGCGGCGAGGTCGGCGTCGGTGTAGTGCTTCTTCGCGCCCAGCACCGCCTGGTAGAACGTGACGGATCGCTCGAGATCACGCACTAGCAGATTGACGGTAAAACGCGGCATCTGCCGGCCATACTCGTCAGCTGACATCCACGGCTCCGCCGTGCGCTTCTTGGTCATCTCTCCTCCTGACACATCCTGGCACAAGTTTCCGTGACCGGGCAGATGGGATTGTCGGCCCGAACACTGGAGGCGAACTTGTGGCTTCGCCGGGCCGTACAGTAAGATTCTTGCATCGGCAAGACGTCGGCCCAGCGGAGGCTTGGTATCGACCGGTCGCAGGTGTCTCGCCCGCAGCGCGGGCCACCGCGGGCCAAGCCAGCCGGTGCCCGTACGAGAAAGGGGCCCCCTTGGATGACGCTCTGGCCATCCACCGTCTTCATTTCGCCTTCACCGTCACTTTCCATTATCTGTTTCCGCAGCTCACCATGGGGCTGGCGCTGCTTCTGGTCATCCTGAAGACCCTGGCGCTGCGCACCGGAGAAGAGCACTACAACCCCGCCGCGCGCTTCTGGGCGAGGATCTTCGGCATCAGTTTCGTCCTGGGCGTGGTGACGGGTATTCCCATGGAATTCCAGTTCGGCACCAACTGGGCGGCCTTTTCACGAGCCGCCGGCGGCGTCATTGGCCAGACGCTGGCCATGGAAGGCGTCTTTTCGTTTTTTCTGGAATCGTCATTCCTGGGGCTTTTTCTGTTTGGCGAAAAGCGGCTCGGGCCGAAGGGCCACTGGTTCGCCGGCCTCATGGTCTTCCTCGGCTCGTGGCTTTCGGGTTACTTGATTGTCGCCACCGACGCCTGGATGCAACATCCAGTGGGTTACACGCTTGGCCCCAAGGGCGAAATCCTGCTTGCGAGCTTCTGGGGGCTGCTGCTGAATCGCTGGGCGCTCTGGCAGTACGCGCACACGATGAACGGCGCGGTCATCACGGCATGTTTCGTCATGGCGGGGGTGGGCGCATTCTACCTGCTCTCGAACAGGCACGAGGCCTACGGCCGAACCTTCGTGCGGCTGGCGGTGGTGGTCGGCGTGGTGGCTGCAATCTTGCAACTGTTTCCCTTCGGCGAAGCCCAGGGCCGGATGGTGGCGCACTACCAGCCCACCACGCTGGCGGCAATGGAGGGGTTGTTCGAAACGCAGCAGGGCGCGCCCATCGCCATCCTCGGCCAGCCAGACATCCAGAAGAAGCGCCTGGACAACCCGCTGGTCGTGCCCCGAATGCTCAGCTTCCTCACCTATCGGCGCTGGAGAGCGAAAGTGCAGGGCCTGGACAATTTCCCCCCAGAAAACTGGCCGGACATGATTCCGCTGCTCTATTACAGCTACCACATGATGCTCGGGCTGGGTACGATCTTCATCGCGGTGATGCTGGTGGCGGCCTGGCTGCTCTGGCAAGGCCGGCTCTACACCTCTCGCGGGACACTGTGGGTGCTGATGCTGTGCTTGCCGTTGCCCTTTATTGCCAACACCGCAGGCTGGATCACCGCCGAGGTGGGCCGCCAGCCCTGGGTGATCTACGGCTTGCTGCGCACGCGCGACGGCATTTCGCCGCAGGTCTCAGCGGGCAACGCTTGGTTCACCCTGATCGGCTTCATGGGGATGTACACGGTTCTCAGCATTCTTTTCCTGTTTCTGGTTTACCGCGAAATTGAACGCGGGCCCGAGCCCGCCACTGCCGCGCCCGCCGCCGGCGGAACGCGCGGCTGAGGAACAACCCTGATGGAAACGGTTTGGTACTGCCTGATCGCGGGGATGATCGCCATCTATGTCCTGCTCGACGGCTTTGACCTCGGCGCCGGCATCATCCACCTGTTCGTCGCCCGGTCGGATGCCGAGCGCCGCCAGGTGCTCGCCAGCATCGGACCGGTGTGGGACGGCAACGAAGTCTGGCTGCTGGCCGCCGGCGGCACCCTCTATTTCGCCTTCCCGGCCCTATATGCTTCCGGCTTCAGCGGTTTCTACCTGCCGTTGATGATCGTGCTCTGGCTGCTGATCCTGCGCGGCATTTCCATTGAGTTTCGCAACCACATCGAGGGCCCCGCCTGGGCGCCGCTGTGGGATGTCCTGTTCTGTTTTTCGAGCCTGCTGCTGGCCGTCTTCTACGGTGCTGCCCTGGGCAACGTGGTGCGCGGCGTGCCGCTGGACGCCAGCGGCTACTTCTTCGAGCCGTTGTGGACCAACTTCCGCCTCGGCCCCGAAACGGGCATCCTCGACTGGTACACCATCCTGATTGGCTTGGCGGCCTTCCTTGCGCTGACGCAGCACGGCGCGCTTTGGGTGGGGCTGAAGACCGCGGGGCCGGTGCAGGAGCGTTCGCTGCGCCTCGCGCGCGGGACTTGGTGGGGCGTTGCGGCGTCCACCGTGGTCATCACCTGGGTGACTATTCACGTCCAGCCGCAGGTTTACTCCAACCTTTCGGGGCACCCCTGGGGTTATGTGTTCCCCGCGTTGGCGCTCGCCGGCCTGCTGGCGATGCGGTGGTTTCTGCGCGGGCAAGACGCCGCGCAGAACGATCGCAAAGCGTTTCTGGCTTCCTGTGCCTACCTGTTGGGGATGCTTACCAGCGTGGTCTTCGGCCTGTATCCGTACGTGCTGCCGGCGAGCAGCAATCCCGCGTATGGCCTGACTGCCCAGAATGCTAAGGCCGCGGACTACGGCCTGCGGATCGGTCTGGTGTGGTGGACCATCGGGATGGTCCTGGCCGGTGGTTATTTCGTCTTCCTCTATCGCCACTTCGCCGGGAAGGTCAAAGTCGGAGCAGAGCACGAAGGGTACTGAACGCTTGCCACTGACTCCGGCGCGCTCAGGAAATGGCCGGCGGCTCGGCGTGGCGGCGCGCCCAGAGCCAGTTGGCCAAAGCGAGGGCGGCGTGGAGCACGAACTCGAGCCGGCAAGCTCCATGACCGCGAAGTCCGGATCGGAGTAGCGCTTCATTGCTTCCGAGACGGCCTGATAGAACGTCACCGAGTGCTCGAGGTCCCGCACGAGCAGATTTACGGTAGAGCCCGGCATCCCCCGGCCGTACTCATCGGCCGCCATCCACGGCTCGCCAGTCCTTTTTTCGTCATCGCCGGTCTCCGAGTTGTATTTGAGCCATCAACACAGCTGTCTGCTGGCGAATCTTCGCACACGGCATCGCCGCCCAGTCTAGATTTGCCGGCGAATCATCGAGCCACGCGCGACCAATTCGGCTTATTCCACAATCCGAAAGTAACTGCGCCAGACCGGGTCTTCTCCAAGCAAGATATCCACTCGGTAGGTCGCTGGCGGGAGATTGGCGATGGGCACCTGCCAAGTCGAGAACATTGTCTGGTTCGGTCGGAGGTCAATCTTCAGTGGCTTGCCACGCGCAAGAAGCCTGTTATTCAGGTCATAAAGTTGCAGCGTAGCCGTGGATTTGATTTTTTCCTTGGAGTTCCAATTGAGGAAGACAGCCAGTTCGGTATCGCGACGCGTGAAATCGAACTTCTCGTCGACCGGCTGAGGAACGGGGCCCTTGCGTTCCACGCGCCGAGCCAGGGTGCCATGTAACACATTGCGACTGCCAGTCAGCGGAGCGACGAACTGCCCGCGCTGGGCCAATTCCGCGAGCGTCGTCGACACGGCACCGGCTGTCGGCGCGGGGATGAGCGTGATCGGCACGGCCAGGATGCCTCGGAAAATGCCCGCGACGCCGAGAATGTTTGTCGGATATCCGAATCGTGTGCCCGCTAGTGAGCTCGCCCCGGGCAGCAGGCTACCTCCCACGACTCCGATGACTTCGCCGAATTCGTTCAGCAGCGGCCCCCCGATCGCCCGCTGGCTGGGATAAATAGAGAGATTGAGCCGTTCCCCTGCTTCCGGAGAACTGTTCTGTCCAGTAATTCCCACATCCACAATCACGCGATTCCCCTCGGCAGGAGAGTCTAGCGCGTAGCAATGGTCGCCGACGCTCCAGGAGTTGGCCTGGGCGCGCGTCAGGTGCGGCGTCTTGCCCGCCTCGACTTTCAACAGCACCCAGTCCTGCCAGCGATTCCATGCCAGCACACGGTTGGATTCGACACGCCGCCCATCGGAGAGAACTACTCGCAAGTTGCTGGCACCGTCGATCACCTGGAACGCGGTGAGCACTACCTCATCACCAACGAAAAAGCCGGAGCCCTGACGGGCCTGCTCTCCTTTGGCATCGTAAGCCAGAATGAAGACGCTCGCCGACTGCGCGCTCTGGTAGATTTCCGAGGGGCCCAGGATCCGCTTCGTGGGAATGGCGTCGGCTGGCCGCGGGGCCGCGACAATTTGAAACGTATGCGTACCCGCGACTTCGCCGTCCACGCGCGCCTCAAGTGCCCAGAGTCCCGTCGAAACCTTCTCCGCGAGCGCCAGCGTCCAATACCCGCCGAAGCGCTTCTCTTTCGCCTCATACTGGAAATCTGAGATCACTACTACTTTTCCTTCCGGGTTCTTCCACATCCCCTCGAAATGGTGCGGGCCAACCGGCCCATCCCACTCGAAGTACACAATGACCTGCCGGTCGTCGGGTATGTAGAAGATCGTGCGGGGATCGTGGATCACGTATGTCCCGCCCTGTTGGGAGCCTTTGGTGCCGGAGACCGAACGCACCAGTCGGAACTTTGGCTCTGCAGCCCGTACGCCGCCCGCAGCTTGGCCGGACGGCGGGACGCTTCGCGGCCCCGCGGCTAGTGGTGAAAGAAGTAAGGTTGCCGCGAAGAGTAGCCTTCTCTCGCTGCACAGCCGGGCAAAGGTGTCGAGAGCGGTTCGCATTGCTGACGTGTCTAGATTCTATCGGTTGCGGTCGATGCCAGCCAGCGGAATTTACCGAAGGGTATGCGGCATCACTCTGCTGACCGGCGGCGCGCCCAGAGCCAGTTGGCCAAAGCGAGGGCGGCGGTGGCGGCGACGATGATGGCATCGGTGCGTCCCATGCGGCTCACCAGCACCAGGCAGAACGCGATTCCCAATGCGGCGAAGAGGGGTCCCGCGGGCAGGCGAAACGCCTCGGCTCCCGGCTGCTTGCGCCGCAGCGCGAGTAGCGCGGCGCAAACGCTTCCGTACATGAAGAGTCGTGCCACCGCAGACAGCGTGGCGTTCCAGCGAAACGTTCCGGCCACGGTCAGGAGCCAGGTCAACAGCGCATAGGCGACCATGGAGACGTGCGGCGTCCGGAAGCGCTGGTGCACTGCGGCGAAGGCCAGCGGAAAATCCCCGCGCTCGGCCAGCGCGTAAGTGAGCCGCGGCGCGTTGAGGACCGACGAGCTCATCAGCACATAAACCGAGACCAGCGCGCCCGCGCTCATCAGCGCCGCGCCCACCGGGCCCAGGAATTGCCGCGCTGCCACGGCCAGCGGACGGTCGCTGGCCGCCGGCTCCGCGAGCGCACCGATCACCACGACTTGCACCAACGTGTACACGACCGTGGTGGCTACCAGGCCCACCAGCAAGGCAAACGGAGCGTCGCGGCTCGGATTCTTGGCTTCCGCCATGGGGATCATGGCGGATTCAAATCCGCCGTAGGCGAAGGCCAGAAGAAGCACCGCGTCCAGCCACGCGCCGGCACCCGCCGGCTGCGCCACCGCGTGGCTGCCGCCCCGCAGGAAAAACAGTCCGACAGCAATGAAAATGGCCAGCGGCAGAAGCTTGGCCAGGGTGAAGACGTTGCTCATCTGCACTCCCGCGCGCACGCCACAGTAGTTGACCGCGGCGAGCCCGCCCACCAGCAGCGTCAGAATCACGAAGCGGGGAAGCGGCTGGCTGGCCCGGGGCCAGAATTCCGCCAGGTAGATGACAAACAGGTTGGCATTGGCGGCCATGGCGGAGATTCGCGTGAGCCATCCCAGCCAGCCGACCTGGATGCCGATGAAGCGCCCGAACGCCGCGCGTGCATAGAGGTACGCGCCGCCCGCCTCGCGAAACCTCGAGGCCACCTCAGCGAAGCAGACCGTGATCACCCCGATGCCGGCCGCGGCGAACAAGTAAGCCAGCGGGCTCGCACGGCCCAACAGGCCGGCTACCACCGAAGGCAGCCCGAAGACGCTGCTGCCGATGATCGAGTTCAGGACCAGCGCAACCAGGCTCCAACGGCCGATGGCGCGCACCAGCGTTGTCTGTTTTTCCCGATCCACAAAGCCTTGCCGGCGCCCCCGGTAGCAGGGAACTAGCTGCCGGGCGCGCGGGTGCGGATGATTTCGCCGAGCAGGTCCGGCTGGGCCAGGTCGCGCGCCAAGTGCGGGTAGCGCTCGCCATCGTGGTAGTCCACCCGGTAGGTCTTGAAATACTCCGCATTTTCGACGAGCAATTCGATCGGCTCAGGGCTGCCCTTGGCGGCGCGCAGCGCCTCGCGCAGCACCATGGGCGACCATCGCCGGCCGTTGACCGCGATGAGCTTCATGCCCGGCGCGATGCCGGCCTGCGCCGCCGCCGATCCTGGGATCACGTCCTCGATGGTGCCATCCTCGCGCGAGGCTTCGTCATGTTTGAGGATGAGGCCCAGGGAAAACTGCACGTCGGTGATCTTGGAAGTTTCCTCGGTCGCCCGGATGTGCTCATTCGGAATCTCATTGTAGACCAGCCGCCAGCCGCTGCCTTCGATGCCCCCGAGTGGCGCGCGCGGGGCGGTGGCGTCCAGCCGCGCCCGAAAAAAACTTTGCCAGTCCTGCGGGGTGACCTCGTTCATGGCCTTCACGACGTCGTCGAAGGTATAGGGCACCACAGCCGGCGGGCCACTCGAACCGCCGAAGAATCGCCGACAGAAATCGTCGAGCGAGCGTCGCCCTTTGCTCTCGCGCCGGATCGTGGCATCGGCTTCGAGCCAGATCAATTCGCTCTCGTCGTAGAAATCGACGCCGCGCCGCCAGGCGGCCCATTGCTCACGCGCGCCGTAGAGGACCTGCGCGGCGATGGCCGTATCGGCCAACGGCCGCCAGGTGCGGCCGGGCCGGTGATCCAGATAGGCAGCTACCCAGGCGAGATTTTCGCGGTACTGCTCGGGAGTCCAGAGTCCGCTGCGGCCGGCGAGCACGTTGCCGAGGTACTGGGTCAATCCCTCGTAAACCCACAGCAACTCGCCGCGCATGGGCTGCTGGAAGTCCGGCGTGGCCAGCCCCGTCGGCCGGCGATACTTGCCGTTCCAGGAGTGCACGAACTCGTGCGGCAGCAGATCGCCGTAAATGTAGCGCAGGTCCGGGTCGAGTAGCATGCGCTCCGGTGCGCGGTCGTCGCTCGATTGGTGGTGCTCCAGGCCGAACGGATGAAGGTAATCGCTGAGCGAAAGCAGAAAACGGTAATGCTGGTAATGACGCGCGCCGAACAGGGCCCCGGTCTCGGCCACCAGTTGCATGTAACGGGCCACGAGTTCTGGGCTCATGGCCACTGCCGCGGCGCTGTCGCCCGCCGCGTCGATCTGGTGCGCGGGCGTTTCGCCCGGCGTGAGAGGGATCGCGCGGAGATAAGCCCCAGCGATGACCGGCGAGTCCACGAGCGTGGTCAGCGACACGGGCTGGAATTCGATCTCCCCGGCCGATTCCTTGGCTACTTCCAGTGCGGTGCTGAACTTCCAGCTTGCAGGCAGCCGGAGTCTCGCTGTGTAGGTGAGCTCGTCGCTCCGGCTGCCCTGCGGATAGAGCAGCAAGGTGTTCCAACTCAGCACGGCCAACTGCGCGGTTGCGGCTGGGCTCGTGGAGAAGCTTCCCGTGCTGCTGGGCGAGAGGTAGTCGAGCGTCACCTCTACGGTGTTTGCCTCCGCGGGCACCTCGCAGTGGAAAGCGTACATGTCCACGTCGTCCCGGCGCCAGGGGAGCGGCTTTCCCGCCGCGGTGAATTTCACGCCGGCCAGATCAGCGATCGGTCCGCTCGGTGCGTGTTCACCGGGCAGCCATTTGGGATACACCAGCGTCAGCCGGCCGGGCGCAGCGGGAATTTCGAGCTGCGCGTGAAAAATCCGCCGTGGCGCTTCGCGCAGATCCACCGTGATCCGGATGGGCTGCGGCGGGGTCGCCGCGGGCAGGGAAGCGGCGCCCCAGGCCAGTGCGAGGAGCAGTGCTATGGCGAAATAAGACGGGTCCCGAGGGTTGCGCTGCATCGTGGCTTCCTCCGCGTGGGCAGGAAAACGCGCCAGCTTAACACAGTTCGTTATCGCTCTCGGAACGCATCGAGCGTTTCTCGCGTCTCGCCCGTCTGTGACGGGCAGAAACTTTGCTAGAATCCCTGCGGCCTGGGGGAGCGTCTGTGTCCAAACTCGCCCGCATGCAGGAAGCGATGAGTCGGCTGGTGCACGACGGCGACACCGTCGTGATGGAAGGTTTCACGCACCTGATCCCCTTCGCGGCCGGCCACGAGCTGATCCGCCAGCGCCGCAAGGATCTGACGCTCGTGCGCCTGACGCCGGACCTGATCTTCGACCAGATGATCGCCGCTGGCTGCGCCCGCAAGCTGGTGTTCAGTTGGGCGGGGAATCCCGGCGTGGGTTCGCTCTACGCCTTCCGGCGCGCGGTGGAACAGGGAATTCCGCAGCCGCTCGAGCTCGAGGAGTACTCACATTTCGGCCTGGCGCTGCGATTGCAGGCCGGCGCGGCGGGCGTGCCGTTTCTGCCCACGCGCAATTTTGCCGGCTCCGACCTGCCTCGCGTGAACCCGCAGATCCGCCGCGTCACCTGCCCGCACACCGGCGAAGAGTTGTGGTCGGTGCCCGCGCTTTGCCCGGATGTGGCTATTCTCCACGCGCAGCGCGCCGATGAAGACGGCAACACGCAGGTCTGGGGGCTGGTGGGCGTGCACAAGGAGGCCGCGTTCGCCGCGCGGCGCGTCGTGGTCATCGTCGAAGAACTGGTTTCGTCCGAGGTGATCCGCCGCGATCCCAACCGCACCCTGATCCCCGGCCTTCGCGTCCATGCGGTGGTCGTGGAGCCTTTTGGCGCGCATCCCTCCTACGTGCAGGGCTACTACGACCGCGACAACGATTTCTATGCCCGCTGGGAGGAGATCTCCCACGACCCCGGGAGGCTCGCGCAATATCTCGACGAGTGGGTGTTCGGAGTTCCCGATCGGCACGCCTATCAGCAGAAAATGCCGGCCACCTACGAGCGCCTCCGGGCGCGAGAGATTCCCTGCGCGCCAGTCAATTACGGCTACTGAAAAAAGCTGTCAGCTTTCAGCTATCAGCAATCAGCAGGCAGATTGGATGGTTGCGAATTGGGAGTAGGAATGAGATGAGAGGTTTCCGAAATCTGAAAGTCTGGCGGAAAGCTCATATGCTGACTCTGGCCGTGTATAAGATGACTCGCATGTTCCCGAGGGAGGAGCTGTTTGGCCTGACCACTCAGATGCGACGCGCCAGTTCCTCAGTTGGTGCGAACATCGCTGAGGGCTGCGGAAGAGCTGGAGGTGCTGATCTTGGTCGTTTTCTCCAAATGGCGGTGGGCTCAGCAAGCGAGCTCGAATACCATCTCCTGCTTGCTCATGATCTCGGTTTGCTCAACGAAGCGGGCTACGTTCGGCTCACAGGAGAGGTTACCGAGGTCAAAAGAATGCTTACCTCCTTGATTCAGAAGGTTGGCGCAGACCACTGATAGCTGACGGCTGAAAGCTGAAAGCTTGTGTCGCAATTGACCACGGACGCGACGACCTACGAGATGATGGTCACCACGGCGGCGCGGATGCTGCGGGATGGCGAAGTCGTGTTTGTCGGCATTGGGATCCCCAACGTCGCCGTCAACCTGGCGCGGCGCACGCGCTGCCCCAATCTGGTGCTGATCTACGAATCGGGCGCCATCGGCGCGCAACCCGACCGCCTGCCGATCTCCATCGGCGACCCTGCACTGGTGACCGGCGCGCTCGGCATTTGCTCGATGCCCGAGGTCTTCCAGTACTACCTGCAGCGTGGACTGATTGACGTCGGCTTCCTCGGCGGCGCGCAGATGGATCGCTTCGGCAACCTGAACACCACGGTGATTGGCGACTATCACAAACCAAAAACGCGCCTGCCCGGTTCCGGCGGCGCGTGCGAAATTGCTGCGCTGGCGCGGCGCATCCTGATCGTGATGGCGCACAAGCGCCGCAGCTTTGTCGAGCGTCTGGACTTCGTCACCAGCCCCGGCTACCTGGACGGCGGCGACGCACGCCAGCGCTTGAACCTACGCGGAGGGGGTCCGCAGGTGGTCATCACGGATCTCGGCGTGCTGACGTTCTGCACCGAGACGCGCGAGATGGTGCTGGAGTCGCTGCACCCCGGTGCCACTCTCGAACAAGTGCGCGAGAACACCGGGTGGCCGCTGCGCACGGCCGCCAAGCTGGCGGTCACCGAACCGCCCAGCACGGAAGAACTTCGCGTCCTCCGGGACGAACTGGCGGCCAGGGGCGCCGCATCATGACCCAGGCGCTTTTCCCCCGCAGCTTTCGCAAGACTTATCCCCTGGCGGTTCGCGGCGAGGGCTGCTACGTCTTCACCGCGGACGGCAAGAAGTATCTGGACGCCGCGGGCGGAGCTGCCGTGGTGAGCATCGGTCACGGCGTCGCCGCCATTGGTCGCGCCATGGCGGAGCAGGCCGCGCGGCTGGCGTTCACGCACACTTCGCAGTTTCACACGGAGGCGGCCGAGCGCCTGGCCCAGCGCCTGCGTCGGCTCGCACCGCCCTCCTATCGCGAGGCCGGCCGCGTTTACTTCACTTCGGGCGGCTCGGAAGCTACGGAGACCGCGATCAAGCTAGCTCGACAATACTTCGTGGAGCACAGCGAGCCTTCACGCATACGCATCGTCTCTCGCTGGCAGAGCTACCACGGCAGCACGCTCGGTGCGCTCGCCGTGAGCGGCAATCTGCGCCGCCGCGCGCCCTACACGGCGTTGCTGCCCGACTGGGGACATATTCCGCCCTGCTACTGCTACCGCTGCCCGCTGGGGCTCACCTATCCCGATTGCCAGGTGGCCTGCGCCGACGAACTGGAAAAATTCGTGGAGAGCGTCGGCCCTGAAACCGTCGCCGCATTTATTTTTGAGCCGGTCGTCGGCGCTACGCTCGGCGCTGCGGTGCCGCCCGAGGGCTATGTCCAGCGCCTGGCGGAGATCTGCCGCCGCTACGCCATCCTGCTGATTGCCGATGAAGTGATGACCGGCATGGGCCGCACCGGGACGCCCTTCGCGGTGGAGCACTGGGGTATTGCGCCGGACATGATGCTGGTAGGCAAAGGTGTGGCCAGCGGGTACGCGCCGCTGGGGGGTGTGCTGGTCGCGCCGCACGTCGCCGAAACGATCGCGCGGGGCTCGGGCGCCTTCGAACACGGTTTCACCTATCAAGCGCATCCGGTGGCCATGGCGGCGGGGCTGGCCGTGCTCGACTACATCGAAGAGCACCGGTTGTTCGAGCGCGTTGCCCCCGCGGGGTGCGATCTACTGCGGACGCTCGAGCCTCTCTCTCAGCATCCTCACGTTGGCGACATCCGCGCCCGCGGTCTGCTGCTCGGCGTCGAACTGGTCAAGGATCGCGCCACGCGCGAGCCATTTCCACGCGAGGCGGGTGTGGCGGAAGCTGTCCGCCGGGCCGCGCTCGACGAGGGGGTCACTACATATCCCATCCAGGGCTGCGCGGACGGTGAGCGTGGGGACCACATCCTGTTGGCGCCGCCGTTCATCATTTCGCCGGACGAAATCCGTGAGACTAGCCGCGCGCTTACCGCGGCGATCGCGCGCGCGGTCCCATGACTGTCGCTGCGCGCCGTCGTCGCGCGGTGCGCTGCCGTGCTGGTGGGGGGAAGACCGCCGGCGAGATGCCCGCGCTACCTGCAGTGCCCGGGTTTCGCCGGAGGGGCTGGTTTGGTGTAGCGGCGGGCTTCAGCCCGCCACAGAGATCCTCGTAGTGGATCAATGTTCAGGAGACTGGGAGCAAGGACGATGAGGAGCCGAAGTGGTTGGTTTGGAATTGTCCTGATGGCGGCCATGATTATCGGCGCAACCATTTCATCTCCTGCATTGCCGCAAGACCGGCCAACCGAGAAGAAACAGCAAGGCGAGCATCGAGCAGCACCTGGAGAAGCGTCCAGACAAGCAAGCGTGTCCGGGATGCTGGGCTTCTCCGCGCGGGCGGCGCGGGCGGAGCGGCAGCTCGAGACGAAATTCAAGGCCATCCCTTCGGCCGAGGAGGCCCGCAAGCAACACCGCTTCCTCACTTCCGAACCCCACCCAGCTGGGTCCGCGCGCAACTACGAGCTGGCTGAATACGTCGCCGATCAGTGGAGAAAACAGGGCTGGGAGGACGTTGTCATCCGCCGCTATGACGTGCTCCACTCCGCCCCGCGCGAGGTTTCCATTCAGATGGTGAGCCCCATGCACTATCAACTGGGGCTTCGCGAAGATGTCTATGACGCCGACCCCGACACGAAAAACCCTCGCGTGCATTCAGCCTATCTCGGTTTTTCGGCCTCGGGTGAAGTCACCGCGCCGGTCGTCTATGCGCACAGCGGCAATCCGGAGGATTACGAACTCCTGCGCCGGAATGGCATCGACGTCAAAGGTAAGATCGTTCTCGTGCGCTACTCGGTGCCCTACAGCTACCGCGGCTTCAAGGCGCTGACCGCGGAGCGCGAAGGCGCCGCGGCGCTCCTGATCTATTCGGATCCAGCCGATGACGGTTATGCGCGTGGGAAAGTGTTCCCCGACGGTCCCTGGGGGCCCGAGAGCCACATCCAGCGCGGCGCGATCACCTACGACTTCCTGGTGCCGGGCGACCCGCTTACGCCCGGCTGGGCCTCAGTGCCGGGCGCAACACGCATCCCCATCGAGCAGGCTGTCTCGGTGCCGAAGATCATGGCTGTGGCCATCTCCTGGCGTGATGCCAAGCCTCTGCTCGAACACATGGACGGCCCCGAAGCGCCGAAAAAGTGGCGCGGCGGCCTACCCATCCGGTACCGCCTCGGCGGCGACGCCGTGCGCGCGCACCTCAAGGTGGACATGGACACCAGCATCCAGCCCTACTACGTGGTGGAGGCCCGCATCCGCGGCGCGGAACTCCCCGACGAGTGGGTGATCCTCGGCAACCACCGCGACGCCTGGGAGTTTGGCGGGGTGGACCCGTCGAGCGGTACCGCGTCCCTGCTCGAGCTTTCGCGCGCGCTGGGTGAGCTCAAACGGCAGGGAATTCGCCCGCGGCGCACGCTGGTGATTTGCAGTTGGGACGGCGAAGAGTATGGCTTGACCGGCTCGACCGAATGGGGCGAGCAGTTCGCCGACGAACTGAAGCAGAAAGCGATCGCCTACCTCAACGTGGACTCTTCGGCTTCAGAATCGCGACGCCGCGAACGCGGCCTGCAGCGCCCGGTCAAAGAGGCGGAGCTGGTGGACACGCGCATCGGCAGCGGCTCGGACCACACCGTGTTCCTCAACTTCCTCGGCCGGCCGACCCTCGGGCTGCACTTCGACGGGCCCTACGGTGTGTACCACTCGATGTACGACAATTCTTACTGGATGAACCATTTCGGCGACCCTGGTTACCGCTACCATCGGCTCATGGCGCAGCTTTGGGGTGTGCTGGCGCTGCGGCTCGCCAACGCCGAAATCCTGCCGCTCGATTTCGAATTTTACGGCGACAACATCCGCCAGTTTGTCGCTGAGCTCAACCGGCACAACGCGCTTCAAAAAAAGGGCAAGCCACTGAAGATGGAGTTGCAACCGCTGCTCGCCCGCATCACGGAATTCAAGTCCGCCGGGCGCGAGCTGAACCTGGCCATCTCCCGCGCGCTGGCCTCGGGCAAACTCGACGCGGCGCGCGCCACGCAGCTCAACCAGCAACTGATGCAGGTGGAGGCGAACTGGCTCAATCCCGATGGCATTCCGGGCCGCCCATGGTTCAAACATATCCTCTACGCGGCGCGCTACACCTACGCGCACCTCGAACTCCCCGGCCTGACCGAAGCGGTCGAAAAAGGCGACTGGAGTACGGCGCGGGAACAGGTCGCGATTCTGGAAAATGCGCTGGCGAAAAATGCCGCGCTGCTCCGCGACGCCCGCGTCCAATTGGAGAGGAAAGATGAGAAAGCATCTCGCTAGCCTTCTTGCCGGCACGCTCGTCAGCGTGGTGCTCCTCGCACCGCCGGCGATGGCGCAGTCCAAGCCGCGCGCCCGCGACCTCGGCGTGCCCTTCGAGGGCACGCCCGGCCCGCTCAACGCCATTACCGACGTGCAAAGCATTGAAGTCGGCCACAGCACGATCATCTCCGGAGAAGGGAAGTTGCAGGTCGGCGTCGGTCCGGTGCGCACCGGCGTCACCGCTATCCTCCCCCGCGGAAAAGATCCCGACAGCCGGGTGTTCGCCGGCTGGTTTGCACTCAATGGCAACGGCGAGATGACCGGCACGACCTGGGTCGAAGAGTCCGGCTTGCTGCAGGGCCCGGTGATGATTACCAACACGCACAGCGTCGGCGTGGTGCGTGACGCCGTCGTAGCCTGGCGCGTGCGCAAGGGCAAGCCCGACCCCGAAGGCTACTGGTGGTCGTTGCCGGTGGTCGCGGAAACTTGGGATGGGCTGCTGAACGACATCAATGGCTTCCACGTCAAGGAGAAGCACGCCTTCGAAGCAATCGAGTCCGCAAAGTCTGGCCCGGTGACCGAGGGTAGCGTCGGCGGGGGCACCGGCATGGTGTGCAACGAATTCAAGGGCGGCATTGGCACAGCGTCGCGCAGGCTGGATGCGAAGCAGGGCGGCTACACGGTCGGCGTGCTCGTGCAGTGCAACTACGGCCTGCGCCGCAACCTTCGCCTTGCCGGCGTTCCGGTGGGACTCGAGATCCCCGAAGACCCGGCCTATGGTTCGGCCACGCGGCCCGCCACTGCGGAGCTTGGTTCCATCATCATCGTCGTGGCCACCGATGCACCGCTGCTGCCGCATCAGTTGAAGCGCCTGGCGCGCCGCGCGTCGCTGGGCCTGGCGCGCAACGGCAGCATTTCGGGCAACGGCTCGGGCGACATCTTCATCGCTTTCTCCACTGCCAACCGGGATGCCGCGAAGACAGAGGGACTGGTCCAACTCACCATGTTGCCCAACGACTCGATCGGTCCACTCTTCGAGGCCACTGTGCAGGCCACCGAGGAGGCTATCATCAACGCCATGGTCGCCGCGGAAACCATGACCGGCGCGGACGGCCACCGGGCGATTGCGCTGCCGCATGACCGCCTCCGCGCGGTGCTCAAGAAATACAATCGCCTGGTGCAGTGAGCAGCGGCCTGGGTTGCACTGAAGTCTGCGCGTCGAGGCGCCGCAATTCTCTGCAAGGACAAGCTTGACAACTCTAGCCCGACGCAGCAAACTCTCGCTCGCATCGCGCTTCTTTCGTGACAATTCCAAAATTGGGAGGCCATGTTATGGCACGGCGGTACCATTTTGCGATCTTGACCACCCTGGCGCTCGCGCTCACTTTGGCGCTGGTGACCCATCATAGCTTCGGGGGGGAACGCTCCGGAAGCCGACAAAGATAAATCAAAGAGCGACACATCCAAACCCTCACAGGCGCGCTTGGCGCGCGGCCGCTACCTCGTCGAAGGCCCCATGCATTGCTTCGACTGCCACTCCGAAGTGAACTGGAAGGCACCCGGCGCGCCCGTCGTTCCCGGCAAGAAAGGCGGCGGGGCACCGTTCCCTATGGATGTGGGGTTTCCTCTGAATGTTCCCAATATCACCCCGGACCCCGAGACCGGCGCCGGCAAATGGACAGACGAGCAGCTTGCTCGCGCCATCCGGGAAGGGATCGGTCACGACGGCCGCAGGCTGTTTCCGCTGATGCCGTATATGAAGTTCCGAGTGTTGTCGGATGAGGATCTGGCTTCCGTGATTGCTTATGTCCGGTCGATTCCCCCCGTGCACAATGCTCTGCTGGCCACACCGCTCCCCGAGCCGGTGAAGATCAGCTTGCCTCCGCCCGCTCCCATCACCGGACCGGTCCCGCCGCCGGACTTTTCCAATCCCATCAAGCGCGGGGCGTATCTGGTGGCGCTGGGGAACTGCGTGACCTGTCACACGCCCGTGGACCAGCAGGGACGCCCGCTGCCGGGACTCGACTTCGCCGGCGGCCAAATCCTGAAAGGGCCTTGGGGAGAGGTTGCCAGCGCGAACATCACGCCCGACGCATCGGGAATTTCGTATTACAACCAGGCGCTGTTCCTGCAAACGCTGCGCACCGGTCACGTGCGCACGCGCAAGCTGAACTCGATCATGCCGTGGGGCACCTTCCGGAACATGACCGACCAGGACTTGAACGCGATCTACACCTATTTGAGCACGCTGTCCCCGGTCGTGCACCGGGTGGACAACACCGAACCGCCCGCGCTCTGCAAGGAGTGCGGCAGCCAGCACGGCTACGGTGACCGGAACTAGCTTTTGCGCCGTCGCCACGCCATGCGGGTGAGTGGCCGGCTGAAGCCCGCCGCTCCACTCGTCGCTCTTAGCGTTTCCCGGCGATGCCTACGAGCACTTCGTAGAGCACCCGCAGGCCCTGTTGGTAGGCCTCCATGCTGATGCGCTCGTCGGTGCCGTGCGACGTATTGGCATCCGCCGGCGTGGAAACAAACGGGCAGAAGCCGTACGCCGCAATCCCGAGCCGCCGGTAGGTAGGACTCTCCGTGGAGCTGGCCAGCAGGCGCGGGGTCACGCGCGTCTTCGGGAAGTGCCGCGTGACCACCTGCTCGAAGACGCGCCACAGCTCACCGCCAGCAGGCGAGGCCAGGGAGGTCAGCGGCGTCAGGATCGGCTGCACCTCAATCGTGGGATCGCCGACAACGCGGCGAAGCTCTTGCACAAATCTCTGGGGATCCTCGCCGGGCAGCAGGCGCACGTCGAGTTCCGCCGAAGCTTCCGCAGGGATGACGTTGGTCTGCGGCCCGCCGCGCAGGACGGTCAGCGTGATCGTGTTGCGCAGCAGGTAATTCCAGTCCGGGTTGGAGGTCACGCGCCTGCGGAAGGCCGGGTCGCGCAGCGACTCTTGCAGGTGGCAGAACTGCTCGGCCTCGCGCGGTCGGCGCACCCGCGCTTCCTCGCACAGCTCCCGCTGGGCCTCGGGCAGCACGCGGAGCGGGGTTTCGTAGTTCACCACGCGCGCCACGGCGCGCGCCAGCCGGTGCGTCGCGGCGTCGCGCAGCGGCACCGAGCCGTGACCCGCCTTCCCGCGGGCCACCAGGCGCAGCCAGAGCGGCGTCTTTTCCGCTACGTCCACGCCCCAGAAGGGCACGACGCCCTTCTCGATGATATTTTCGCCGCCCTCGTTAATCAGGTACTCGGCGCCCTCGAGCAACTCGCGCTTGTGTTCGACCATCCAGGTCGTACCGAGCGACTGGACCTCCTCGTCGGCCACGGCCAGAAAGATGACGTCGCGGCTGAGCGGCACGCCTTCGCGCTTGAGCGCGACGACCGCCATGGCTTGCAGCATCCCTTCCGACTTCATATCCTGCGCCCCGCGGCCGTAGAGGCTGGCGTCGCGGAGTTCCCCGGCAAACGGCGGCACGCTCCAACTCTTCGCCTCGGCCTGTACCACGTCGGTGTGGTTGAGCAGGAGGATGGGACGTTTGCTCCCGTCGCCGCGCAGCCGCGCAGAAGCGTTGGCGCGCCCCGGCGCGAACTCAAAGACCTGGCATTCGATGCCTTCGCGGGTGAACAGCGCGCAGAAAAAATCCGCGGCGCGGCGCTCGTTGCCCGGCGGATTGCTGGTATCGATGCGGAAGTATTCGCGAAGCAGCTCGACCGCGCGCGCTTCGTACGCTGCCCAGTCGGTTTGCGCGGCGGCCGGCTGTGGCAGCAAGACCAGGCCGAGCAGAAGGAAAGCGTAGAAAAAAGATTCGCAGGCGCGGTGGGCAGGAGATTCGTGCAGGCTCGGCGTCATGGCGCTCAGGCCGCCGGGGCTGCGGTTTTACGAGGCGGGTTGAAAAAGGGCAGCGGTACGATCGTGGCGGTCACGCGGTGGCGCACGGCCTCCACGGTCAATTCCATCTGCAACTTGGTGCCCTGCTGCGCGTGCTCGCTCGCGACGCTGGCCAGCGCGATCATGCGTTTCAGCGTGGGCGACCACGTTGTCGAGGTCGCCTTGCCCACCTGCTTGCTGCCCTTGTACACGGGCACCGCAACGCGCGAGGCCACGCTGGGCACCTGCGGCGGGAGGCCGATGGCGTCGTAGTGCCGCTCCACTTCGGTCCAGTCAATCTCCAGGCCGACCAGTTGCCGCTTCGGCCCGCGGCGGGTCTCCTCGATCAGTGCCGCGCGCCCGATGAAGTGCTCCTTCTCGAGATGAACCATTCGTCCGAGGCCGATCTCGTAGGGCGAGAATTTCTGCGACTCGATCAGCGCCTTCTTGCTGCTGATGTAGTCCACGTCGATCAGCAGCAGCCCGGCCTCGATCCGCGCAATGTCCAGCGCGATCATACCCGCGGGGTGGATGTCGAAGCGCCGCCCTTCCAGCATCAGCTCGTCCCAGACGCGCACGGCGTCGTTCCAGGGAATCCAGATCTCGTAGCCCAGGTCGCCGGTATAGCCCGTGCGCGAAATGTCCACGGGGATTCCGGCGATTTTTCCTTGCGTGACGCGGTAGTACTTCAACTTGGCGATGTCCGCCTCGGCAACGTGCCGCAGGAGTCTTGCTGAAGTGGGTCCCTGCAGGGCCAGTGCGGCCACGCGCTCCGAGATGTCTTCGATGGCGACGTCCAGGCCCAGAGCGTTCTGCCGGAACCAGCGCAGGCTGGGGTCGGCCGCGGTCCAGCGGTAGGCGTTCTCGTCGAGCCGCGAAATCGTGCCGTCGTCCACGACTTTGCCCTGCGGGTCACACCAACAGCAATAGATCACCTGGCCCACGGCCACCTTGTTTATGTCGCGCGCGATGACGCGGTTGACGAACTTCGTCGCGTCCCGGCCGGTGACCAGGTACTTGAACAGCGGGGTCACGTCGATCAGCGCGGCCGAATTCCGGATGGCGTTGTATTCGTGCGCGTGGTGCGTCTCATAGACGCTCACCGCGTAGTAGCCGGACCACTCGCGATAGCTCAAGCTCTCGCAGAGCCGGAAAGTTCTCTCGTGTACCGCCGTTCCAATCGGCATGCCCCCGCCTCCTGATGACTGACCGCTGCGGCCGGATTATAGGGGCAGCGCCGGTCCGTCACAAGCGACGAGCTTGTGAGGGATGATGTGGGCCGGTAGAATGTGCGCTCGTTTGCGCGGCACCGGTCGAAACGGTGCACCGCCAGAGGCTTCGGGGAGGCCCATGAGCGCGCGGTACGACGTGATCGTGATCGGCGGGGGGCACAACGGCCTGGTCAACGCCGCCTACCTGGCCCGCGCGGGGAAGAAGGTCCTCGTGCTCGAGCGGCGCCACGTCCTGGGCGGGGCCGCGGTCACCGAAGAGATTTTCCCCGGCTTCAAATTCTCGGTGTGCTCCTACGTGGTCTCCCTGTTGCGCCCGGAGATCATCCGGGAGCTGGACCTGCCGCGCCACGGCCTGGAAATCCTCCCCCTGGACGGCACGTTCACGCCGCTGCCCAACGGTGACTATCTGTGGCGCGTGAACGACCACGCCAAGACGCGCCGCGAAATCGCCCGTCACTCGCGGCTGGACGCCGAAGCCTACGAGGAATTCGGTAAGGCCATGGTGGCGATGTGCCGCTTCGTCAAGCCCATCCTCGGCATGTCGCCGCCGGACCCGACCTCGCTCGGTCCTCGTGACCTGAAGAAGCTTTTCGTGCTGGGCCGCCGCTTCCAGGCGCTCCCCTCCGATGACAAGTACAACCTCATCCAGTTGATGACCATGAGCGCCGCCGGATTTCTCGACCAATGGTTCGAGACCGACGTGCTCAAGGCCACCATGTCCGCCTCGGGGATCATCGGCACGTTCCTCGGCGTGCGCTCGCCCGGCACGGCGTACGTGCTGCTGCACCACTACATGGGGGAGATTGACGGAGCATTTCGCTCCTGGGGCTTCAGCCGCGGTGGCACCGGCGCCATCTCCGACGCGATTGCCGAGGCCGCGCGCGAAGCGGGTGCCGAAATTCGCACGAGCTCGCCTATCGCTCGCATTCTCGTCCAGGGCGGGCGCGCGACCGGCGTGGTGCTCGAGAACGGCGACGAAATCCCGGCTGACGTGGTCTCTTCGAGCGTGGACCCGCACCTGACCTTCGTCAAAATGATCGAACCAGGCCAGCTTCCCGGCGAATTCCTCGATGAGGTGCGTCGCTACAAATTCCGCGGCTCCTCCGGCAAAGTAAACCTGGCACTCGACACGCTGCCGGACTTTCATTGCCTGCCCGGACCGGGCGCGCATCTGCGCGGCGCGATCTCCATTGCGCCTAGCGTCGACTACATGGAGCGCGCCTACGATGAAGCCAAGTACGGCAATTTCTCGAGCCGCCCCTACATCGATACCGTCATCCCGAGCCTGACCGATCCTTCCGTGGCCCCGCCGGGCAAGCACGTACTCTCCTGCTTCGTGCAGTACGCTTCCTACAAGCTGAAAGAGGGAACCTGGGAAGAGAAGCGCGAGGCCTTCGGCGATGCAGTGGTCGAGACGCTGGCCGAGCACGCGCCGAACATCAAGAACATCACCCTTGGCCGTCAGGTGCTGACGCCACTCGATCTCGAACGCGATTTCGGCCTGACTGAGGGCAACATCTTCCAGGGCGAGCTTTCGCTCGAGCAGTTGTTCTTCCTGCGCCCGGTGCCCGGCTGGGCGCAATACCGCACGCCCATCCAAGACCTCTATTTGTGCGGCTCGGCGACGCACCCCGGCGGCGGCATCATGGGCGCGCCCGGGCGCCTGGCGGCGATGGAAATCCTCAGGGGTTGGAAGAAGGCGAGAAGCTGAGCGATGCCCGCGGCGCAGAACATTGCCATCATCGGCGGCGGGCACAACGCCCTGGTCACCGCGTTCTATCTCGCCCGCGCCGGTCACAAGCCTGTGGTGCTCGAGCGCCGCGGCGCGGTGGGCGGCGCCGCGATCACCGACGAGTTCCACTCTGGCTTCCGGTGCTCGACCCTGGCGCACACCACCGGGCCGCTGCGTCCCGATGTCGCGCGGGAGATGCAACTTGAGCAGTTCGACCTGCACATGATTTATCCGGAGCCGCGCGTCTTCGCGCCGTCGCCCGATGGCCGCGCGCTGTTGCTGTTTTCCGCCCCGGCCAAATCCGCGGCGGAGATCGCCAAATTCTCCGCGGAAGACGCAGAGAACTATGTGGAGTTCCACAACGTGCTCGGCCGCATGGCCGCAGTGCTCAGCCAGGCGATGATGTTCACGCCGCCCTCGATCGACCACCCCAGCGCGGACGACGTGTGGAACTTGCTCAAGACCGGCCGCGGCTTCCGCAGCCTGGGGAAGAAGGACATGTTCCGCCTGCTGCGCTGGGGACCGATGGCAGTCGCAGACTTGGTCAGTGAGTGGTTTGAGACCGAGCTGCTGCGCGCGACCCTCGCCGCGCGGGGAATCTTTGGCACCGCGCTGGGACCCTGGTCGGCCGGCAGCGCCGCTGTCTTTCTGGTGCGCGCGGCTGCCGACGGCGATCCCGCCGGGCCGGCGTCATTCCCGCGGGGCGGCCTGGGCGCGCTGACAAAAGCCATGGCTGCGGCCGCGACGCGCGCGGGCGCCGAGATTCGCACGGGAGCCGAGGTTGCGCAGATACTCGTAAAGGACGGCGCGGTTGCCGGAGTCGTCCTGTCCACGGGAGAAGAGGTCGCGGCGAAAACAGTCATCTCGGGCGCCGACCCGCAGCGCACGTTCTTGAAGCTGATGGATCCGGTCCATCTCGAGCCGGATTTCCTTGGGAAGATGCAGCACTATCGGTCCCTGGGAACCACGGCGAAGGTCAATCTGGCGCTCGGAGGGCTGCCGTCGTTTACCGCGCTGCAGGGGGCAGCGGCGGGCGGCTGGGGAGCCAATCGCGCGATGATGGGCAGGATTCACATCGGGCCGGAGATCGATTATCTCGAGCGCGCCTTTGACGTTTCCAAGTACGGCGACTTTTCACCGCACCCGTATCTCGACGTCACCATTCCGTCCCTGTCTGATCCCTCGCTGGCGCCGCCCGGCAAGCACGTGATGTCCATCTACGCGCAGTACGCTCCTTTCCGGCTGAAGCACGGCGCCTGGCCCAGCCAGCGCGCGGCCCTGGGCGAGGCGGTGGTGAAGACGCTGGCTGCCTATGCGCCCAACCTGCCGGAACTGATCCTCGACGACGTCGTGATCACCCCGCACGACCTCGAAGAAACCTACGGGCTCACCGGCGGGCACATCTTTCATGGCGAGCTGGCGCTCGACCAGCTCTTCACCATGCGCCCGTTGCTCGACTGGGCGCGCTACCGCACGCCGCTGCGGGGGCTGTACCTGTGCGGCTCGGGCACACACCCCGGCAACGGCCTCACCGGTGCCTCGGGGGCCAACGCCGCCCGCGAAATCCTCAAAGACCTCCGGTGACTCCTCGGGGCTGCAATTACCTGTCTCTGCCTGAACATTTTCGATTAGAATGAGTGCGCAGGGTGACTGTTTGCCGCAAACGCTCGTCGACAAAGTGCACTGCGCCTGCATGTTCTACGCTCGGAGGACTAGATGGGTAGCCAAAGTGTCTCGTTCGCGCAGAAGTCGCTTAAGGGAAGAACATCCTACTCGGAGGGTCGTTATACAAGTGTGGTCAACGAGCTTTTTCCTCCGACCCACAAACTCTTGCCTCAGATAAACCAGATCTACGAGTTGGACCTCGCATGGGGGGAGTTCAGAGTACTGGATGAAGAAGCTCTCATTCGACGAGGGGCATATTTCCGTTCGGTGGATGGGGTCGACACTCACCATTATCGGATTTGCATGCGCACTCCCGATCAAGTAAATGCCTCATCTCGCCAAGACAGGAAGAATTTCTTCGCAGCCAATGTTTTTGCAGTCGGATATGCAACCCATGGCCTCTTCCCCTACAGGGGGAAGTTTCACCCTCAGATGGTGAAGGCCGTTCTCAATATTATGGGCCTGAAACCTGGTCGTACTGTCTTTGACCCTATGGCAGGCTGCGGAACCACCGGAATAGAGGCGAGCATAATGGGTATCGATAGTGTGACCAATGAGCTCAGTCCTTTTGCCTGTCTCATGACACGGGCAAAAGTCGGTGCGTTGGACGTAGATGTTCGAAGGCTCCGAGAGCTCCGAGTGAAGGCCCAAGATATATTTGACGAGCTGTCCAAGACATTCTGCAAAGCGCCAAGGCGAGAGCATAGGCTGGACTTTGACCAAAACCACGCGCATCTTCCTTTCGATGGGGAAAAAGGAGGGGGTCGATCTCTTGCGCGGTTGCCAGTCGCCCTACGCGAACTCCTAAAGCTTTGTTTCCTGGACAGTGTCGGCTACGCTGCGAGACGTGCTAGCAAGACACCGCGCGCTTTGTTTCCAGATGTCTTGGGTCGATACCTAGATGCCGCCGAAGCCTTCAATACCACTAGGCAAGAGCTCGGTCTCAGGCTAGGTAAGTGCTCGGTTTTGCAGGGAGATGCGAGGAGCCTTAAGCTGTCCAACGATTTTGCTGATGGAATTTTGTTTTCTCCACCATATTCTTTCGCGATAGACTATCTTGAGAATGATCGTCCACAACTGGAATTGCTTGGAGTCGACGCAGATGAACTAAAACTTGGAATGGTCGGCCTTCGCGGAGATGGCCGAAATGAAGCCCAGCGAATCGAGGCCAGGTTGGGCGAATATTTCGCTGACATGCGGCTCATTCTTCACGAATGCTGCCGGGTCCTGAGAAGGGGCTGCTATTGCACGCTCATCGTCGGTTCCAACACGAATCAGACCGGAGGGGTCACCCTCGAAGATAGGTTAGTCGACATAGCTAAATCCGAGGGCTTTACGCTGGATTTTCAAATTATGAGAGAAATCGAGGGGATTCGTAATACCATGCGCGAGGAATATCTGTTGTTTTTCAAGAAGTCATAGCAAACGATCAATTGGCCTACTCCTTCCTGTTCCCCTTGAGTGCCGTCACCTGTGAAATATCGAGAATTCTGCCAAGAGTTCTAAGCGTGTATGTCTCACCCCGCGTATTCTTCAGTATTGGTGCCGTTACATCATTAATGCGGTAGAAGCCCTTCCCGTCGATCACCACTATTGGGAACACCTTCTTCTTTCTTGCCTCCATGCAGAAACGCTCTACGCGAGCCGCTTTGTCTCTCGCGGTTCCACCGTCTTCGGCGATTTTGGCTTCGATCGCTGCGATCGGTGCATCGCGGGAGGGCAGTAGAAAGTCTGGGGCTTGCTCCCATGACGCTAATCGCTCGCGGGACTTTGTTCGATAGTATGGAATTCGATTCGCTTCGAGGAGCTTAACTAGTGCCACTTCCAAGATGTCGCCCTTTATCGAAGAGCTTGCGTCCATCGCTTGGCGGAAGAATCCTCCAACATACCTTTGATAGAGCAACGCCCAGTACGGAACGCCTTCCGCTGAGATTCTGGATACGCTCTTCCAACCTTCGTGAGTATCAATCTTAGCCTTTCGATCCCGAAACAGGCTCTTATCGACGGAAGCGGGAAGTTCCAGAAGTTGTCCGGATACTGCATCAAGCAGAACCCTTCCGAGCGATTCCGAAGCAGCCGTCCAACGTTGCCGGTCCGCGTTTCCGAGCTCACGACCCAACTCACACTGCCGCATCAGATCTTTCGAGAGTGTGATGTCATGAATCTCGCCGAGCAGGGCAGACAACTCATCAAGCGAAAGCGCGGCGATGCAGCGAAATACCAGGACGGCCTGCGGGTAATCCACTAAGAGCTGTCGTATTCTCTCTGTCCGAACGTCCGCAAAGCTATCCGTGAACTCTCGGACCCGTTCGTACGCTTTATGAAACGAATCTTCGTCATAAAGAGACTCGCTATTCCAAGCTACAGCTTGGAAGGTCATGGAAAGTAAGCCTGTGAAAGTTCGCGCTGCCTGAACAAGCAAATCCCTACACTTCTGCCGAATCTGTTTCGCACCGGATTGATTGGACACTGAACTGAGTGTATTCATGCAGCCGCTCCGAGCGCAAGAAGTTGCTGCCGCGCCTGCGCTGGTGTGAGGTAGCCCAAGCGCTGGACGATCCAGCGCTG
>JACQDH010000172.1 GCA_016201215.1 Acidobacteriota bacterium
CGCGCGACCGGCGTCTCCCCCCACGCCGGTCGCTCCCATTGTCCCAGCGTGGGCAGGATCGGATGTGCAGGAGCCCCGGAGTGCTAACTTATGACTGGACCAAAAACAGGGGGCAGGTCACCGAGTGCCAGCTCCGGTGCAAGCGAGAGGCTATGCTGGCACAGGGAGACTACCCTGTTCGCTGGAGGGTCTTCTTGGACAACTCCCCGCCTAGCGCGGGAGAGATCGACTTGGGTACCGAGATCCAGAGCGCTCGACGCTAAATGCGGCTAACTCGGCGATGCACGCGAGGGCAAAAAGCGCGCCGCGTGATCGCTATCGTTAGACGGACAACGGAGCGTTTTTCACAAGCCTGAAAGATCGACCAAATGGTCTCAAGTCACGAAAGTTGCGATAACGTGGGATGAAAATGAGGAAAATCAGATTAATACTTCTGGGTGCCGCGCTGTGCGTGTTTACACCGCCGTTGGTAGCTCAGCAAAAGGTCAAGGTATACGTTGCCGAAATAAAGGGACCTGACCAGTTCATCAGCGAAAGATTCAAGCTTCTGTTTATGGAAGAACTTTCCAGAATCAAGACCGTCGAACTTGTAAACTCCAAGGATGACGCACAACTGATACTCGAGGGTATTGGTCGGTTGGACACGCTACAACAAGCACAGGTATCCGGAACTGCTAGCCAAACGGGGGCCGTGATCTCCGGCAGCGGAGGGGACGCGCCAAACGCCATGCTTTCCATAAAGGTGTCAGAGCTCAAGACCGGGCGAATTCTTTTTGTCGGTAACAAGAGCAAGGTTGGTGGCTTTCGGAAGGGTGCAACCCACGGCGCGGTATCGGATGTGGTTAAGGACATCAAAAAGAAGCTCAAGTGGAAATAAACAAGCCGGCTAACGCCATGGCGTTACAGACCGAATCCTGCGGGTATTCGATTCCTGCGGCGAAATCCCATCTCGCAAGTGACGAATTTGATGTCGTCCCACCTGTCGGGCTCGATTGGGACTACAAGCGTCTAAGTCGAAGAGACTTGGTCAAGTCTCGCTGGATAGGTCCCGCCTAGTCGCCAAGCGTTTACTCCTGGTGTATGTGATCTCAGTCGGCGGATTCCACCTGGAAAACGCCCATGCCGTCAATATGTGCTGCTGCTGCTGCTGCTGAAGCCCCCGCCGGGCACCAAATTGCGCTTCATGGGGCCAACAATTTAACACGCCAGGTGGGGACGGAGAGCTTTCAGCTTTCAGCTTTCAGCTTTCAGGTTTCAGGTTTCAGCGTTCAGCGGTTGGACTTCAAGTCTTGGATTTCAGTTTAGGGCCGGGGAAGCCGAAAAACTCAACGCAGAGGACACAGAGAGGCACAGAGACGTGCAGCTCGACGCCGGCCTTTAATCGGCGCCCGGCGTGGGTGGCAAGGCGCAGCCGGGGTCGGCGGCGCGCTGGCGCGTGCGGTCGTTCCAGGACATCGCCGGCAAGCCGGTCTTGACCTCCTTCATGGTGATGCAGTTCTCCACCGGGCAGACCAGGGCGCAGAGATTGCAGCCGACGCACTCCTCTTCGATGATGCGCGGCACGTGGACGCCCATGCCGTTGACGTTTTTCTTGCCGTTGCCGGCGGCTGTGTACGGCGAGATGCACTGATGCGCGCCGTCTTCGCAGGCCACGTAACAAAGCTGGCAGCCGATGCAGAGTTCCGGATGAATCTCGGCAATGATCTTGTAGTTGAGGTCGAGGTCGCCCCAGTCCACCACGTTGGGCACCGCGCGCCCACGGAAGTCTTCGATCGAGCGGAAGCCGTGGTCGTCCATGTACTGCGAGAGGCCGTCGATCATGTCCTCAACGATGCGGAAGCCGTAGTGCATCACCGCGGTGCAGACCTGCACGGTCGTAGCACCCAGCGCGATGTGTTCGGCGGCGTCATTCCAGTAGCCGATGCCGCCGATGCCGCTGATGGGGATGCGCACTTTTTTCGCCACGCTGGCGACCAGGTGCAGCGCGATGGGCTTGACCGCCGGGCCGCAGTAGCCGCCATGGGAGGACTTGCCGGCCACCACCGGGCGCGGCGCAAAGGTGTCCAGGTCCACGCCCATTAGCGAATTGATGGTGTTGATCAGGCTCACGGCGTCGGCGCCGCCCTTTTCGGCCGCTGCGGCGATGCGCGCGATGTCGGAGACATTGGGCGTGAGCTTGACGATGACCGGCGTCCGCGCGGCCTCTTTCACCCAGGAGGTAATCATTTCGGTATATTCGGGCACCTGGCCCACGGCCGCGCCCATGCCGCGCTCGCTCATGCCGTGCGGGCAGCCGAAGTTGAGCTCCAAGGCATCCGAGCCCGCATCCTCGGTGCGGCGCACCATCTCGTGCCAGGATTCCCGCTTGGATTCGACCATGAGCGAAGCGATGACCAGGTGCTTCGGGTAGCGCTTCTTGACCTCGGAGATCTCGCGGAGGTTGTCTTCGATCGGACGGTCGCTGATCAGCTCGATGTTGTTGAAGCCCATCACCTTCACGCCGTTGTAGTCGATGGCGCCGTAGCGCGAGGTCGTGTTGACGATGGGCTCGCCGATCGTCTTCCAGACCGCGCCGCCCCAGCCGGCGTCAAACGCGCGCATCACCTGGCCGCCGGTATTCGCCGGCGGGCCGCTGGCCAGCCAGAATGGGTTCGGGCTCTTGAGCCCCGCGAAATTTACGCTCAGGTCTGCCATGGCTCACCTCCTATCCACTGCTCGTCCGTCAGAGAGATTCCTCGCCCCGGCTTTGCCGGGGCTCGGAATGACAGAAAGCTTGCCCTTCGCTTCACCCTTTCGCGCGGGGCGAGCCGAGCCAGGCGTCGAGGCCGCGAGCGGCGGCCATGCCCTCGGCCACCGCGTCCACGACTTCTTTTCCGCCGTTCACGCAATCGCCGCCCGCGAAGTATTTCGGGTTGCCAGTCTGTTGCCGCTCATGGATCACAACGGTGCCGTCCTTGCGCAGCTCGATACCGGGCACCGGGCGCAGAAACTCGGTGACCGGCCTCTGCCCCACCGCACGCACGACCATGTCGGCTTCGACGGTGAACTCGGTGCCGGCGATAGGCACGGGCGAGCGCCGGCCGCGGGCGTCGGGTTCGCCCAGACGCGTGCGCAGGCATTCGAGTCCAGTGACCGCGCCATCGCGGGCCAACACGCGAATCGGCTGGGTCTGCCAGAGGAAGATCACACCGTCTTTTTTCG
This sequence comes from Acidobacteriota bacterium, assembly GCA_016201215.1. Taxonomy (GTDB): domain Bacteria; phylum Acidobacteriota; class Terriglobia; order Acidiferrales; family UBA7541; genus QHYU01. The sequence continues at coordinate 3,202 of JACQDH010000172.1, forward strand.
CCAGATCGTACTCGTACTTGAACGCGGGCATCTCCCGCTCGCTGCGGCGATAGATCAGATACACGGTCTCGGCACCGAGTCGCCGCGCTGCGGTGACCACGTCGATGGCCGTGTTCCCGGCGCCGATGCAGGCCACGCGCTGGCCGACTTCGAGGTGATGGAACGGCTTCACCTTGGTCTGCTCGATGAACTCCATGGCTCCGTAAACCCCATGCAGATTGTCGCCGGGGATTTCCAGGCCCCAGGTCTCGCCCAGACCGACACCGATGAAGACGGCGTCGAACTGCTTCTCCAGTTCGGCAAAGGAGATGTCGCGGCCGATCTCAGTTTTCTGCCGGATCTCGACGCCGAGCTGGCGCACCAGCTCAACCTCGCGGAGCGAGTCCGGTGCGCGCGTCTTATAGGCGGCGATGCCATAGGTGTTGAGCCCGCCGGCGAGATCGTGGCGATCGAAAATGGTGACCGCATAGCCCCACTTGGCAACTTCCGCAGCGCAGGCCAGTGATGCGGGGCCGGAACCGATGCAGGCCACGCGCTTGCCGTTTGGTGCGCCCGCATGGAACATGCGGATGTCCTTGTCGAGGACATCGTCCACCGCATAGCGCTGCAGCCGGCCGATGGCGATGGCCTGCTCGCCCTTCTCGTGCATCACGCAGGCGCCCTCGCAGAGCACTTCCGTGGGGCAGACGCGGCCGCAGCTATGGCCCAGAATGTTGGCCTCGAGGATGACGCGCGCCGAGCCGCGCAGGTTGCCGGTCCAGATTTTCTTGATGAACGTGGGCACATCTATGTGCGTGGGGCAGGCCTGCGTGCACGGCGCGTCAAAGCAATAGAGGCACCGCGCCGCTTCGACCGCAGCCTGCTGGCGAGTCAGAGGCGGAGCGATGTCGGCAAAGTTCGCCTCGTATTGCTCGGGAGAAAGCTTTGGAGCAGTTTGGCGAAGGGGCATCCTAGCTCCTCGGCGGCTCTGGGGGACCCGCCTTCCTGGTGGCCCGCCGCGTTCCGCATTCGCTTGCAGATCGGCAAGAATGCTGGTCCCGCTTTCACTCCCCTGAAACGCGCAACCCGGTGGGGCGTTACTCCCACCGGGCCTCAGGCGGTCTCGATGCTGCCATTCTAGCACCAGGCCAGGCGGGTGGGGTCAAGCGTTTTTGGTGTGATTCCCAGGGAAGATGGCAGTGAGGGCAGGTGAGGGAAAGTGGGGGTAGGTGGCAGGAGAATAAGGGGTTAAGGGCGACTTGTTGTTGCGCCTGATTTCATCGCAGCACGGCAGTGAGGTGAGGACCTAAGTTCCGCACCTACTCAATTACGAGGACTTAGCTGAGGTGAGGACCGAACGGTGCGGACAGCTGAGGACCGAGACACCGGCTAGCGGGTTGCGCGCAGGCTTTCAGATTGGTTTCTCGGGATCGTCCGGTGGCCCGGCCGAGCTCGCCCCTGGAGATGCACCGGCAACAGCGGCGCGGCGAAAAACATGCCGCCGCCGGATCTTCACAGGTCCGATCTTCTCTCGTGCTTCCGGCGAAAGCATCTCGTGAACGGCCCGGGCCAGTTCTTCCTCATCGACGAGAATCCCGACGCGCCGGCGGATATCCCGTCGCATCAACCGCAGTACGCTCTCATTGTAGATGGCCTTGGCCAGCGAAGAAGGTTCCAGTGCCGCGTGACGTTCCCAGAACTCCTCGTGCTTGCCTCCTGCAACGCTCCGCCGGTGAAGCAGCGCGAGCTGAGCAGCGGCGACGTCCAGGTCATCCGCAGCCAGGTCTACCTGCAAAACGCGCTCGTACTCAATCCCCTCCTCGAATGTCAAGTGATATAGGCTCCAGACCACGCCGTTCGTCAGGAGCACCCACCGAATGTTCGCCTCAGCAGCATAGGTTTTGGCCTGCTCGATGTGACGCTCCCGCAGGTCGACGCCGGCAGCCTTCGCTTCCACAAGCAGCTTGACATTCCCTTCAATCTTGAGCGCGAAGTCGACGTACTTCTCCTTCACCATCACCTCGCGCGTGATCTCGGTGAGCGGATCATAACCGAGCACCTGGCTGAAGAACATAGCCAGCCGTTGCGCGGTGTCCGCTTCGTTTAGATTGTCCTCTCGGGCCTTCAATAGGACAGGTAAGATTTTGCGGAGCTGAGGGCGGACATCGACCATTGTGACCTCCCAACTGTTACGTGTTCATCCCTAATAGCCCGTAAAAGCGCGCGCCACGGCGACCTCGGAGTGGGCCTACGGGCGTGAGTCTCTCGTGCCTTGGAGCTCCTTTAGCATAGCCTTTAGCGTGGAGTGAATTCCCTGCAGCCGCGAGAAGAGAGCCCACAGCACAAGAAGGGAAAACGCAAGGCCAAGGAATTCAATCATAAAGTCTCCTCTTCGTGCCCTACCGATTCCGGGAGACCGCCTTTCTGGTACGCGGCCGCTGTTCTCCCCCATCGCGAGGACTACCGTACTTCCCCGCGCGGCTCGTCAAGAACTCAGCGACATTCTCTACCACATTTGGACGGTGCAGGCAAAGACCTCAACCAGCAGAGCGCAAAGGCTCACCGGAGAAAGACCCGGCGGGAGCGGGCTTGCCCCAGGTCGAGCGCTGGCCTAAGATGCCGAACGCTGGGGCGCTGCCCAGGAGGGTGCCATGCGATTCGACACGGTCATCAAGAACGGCACGATCGTCACGGCGACGGACACCTACGCGAGCGACCTCGGGATCACCGACGGCAAAGTCGCCGCCATCATGCAGGGGCTTCCAGCGGAAAGCGCCGGCCAGGTGATCGAGGCAGCGGGCCGCCTGGTGTTGCCCGGCGGCATCGACGTGCACACGCACCTGGACATGCCCTTCGGCGGCACCACCAGCGCGGATGACTTCGAGACCGGCACGATCGCGGCCGCCTTCGGCGGCACCACCACGCTGATTGATTTTGCCATCCAGTACAAGGGCCAGTCGCTGCGGCAAGCCTTCGAGGCCTGGAGGAAGAAAGCGGAGGGCAAGGCGGCGACCGACTACGCCTTTCACTGCATCATCACCGACCTGGGCGCCGCGCAACTCGAGGAGATGGGCCAACTGGTGCGCGAGGGTGTCTCCAGCTTCAAGCTGTTCATGGCTTACCCGGGCGTGTTCATGCTCGATGACGCCACCATCTTCCGGGCCATGTCCCAGGCGGCCCAGCACGGCGGGCTGATCTGCATGCACGCGGAAAACGGTGGGGCGATCGACGTCATCGTGCAGCGGGCGCTGGCCGAGGGCAAGCGCGCGCCGAAGTACCACGCCCTGACACGGCCCACCACCGCCGAGGCCGAAGCCACCGCGCGGGCCATCGCGCTGGCGGAGATGGCCGGCGCGCCGGTGTACATCGTGCACCTCTCGTGCAACGAAGCCCTGGAAAAAGTCCGCGAAGCGCGCGACCGCGGCCTGCCCGTCTATGCGGAGACCTGCCCGCAATACCTGTTTTTGTCGCTCGAGAATTTCGACGTGCCCGGCTTCGAGGGCGCCAAGTACGTCTTCACGCCGCCGCTGCGCGAGAAGTGGCATCAGGAAAAACTCTGGCAGGGTTTGGTGAAGGACACCCTCCAGGTGGTCTCCACCGACCACTGCCCGTTCTGTTACAAGGAGCAGAAGGAGCTGGGCAAGGACGACTTCACGAAAATTCCCAACGGCGGCCCGGGGATCGAACACCGCCTGAGCCTGATCTACACCGGCGGGGTGCACGGGAAACGATTCTCGGCCAACCGCTTCGTGCAACTGGTCTCCACGGCGCCGGCCAAGCTGTTCGGTCTCTACCCGCGCAAGGGCACGATTGCAGTGGGCTCGGACGCCGACCTAGTGATCTTCGATCCGAACGAAGAACAAGTCATCAGCGCCAAGACCCACCACATGCGCGTGGACTATTCGATGTTTGAGGGCATCCGCGTCAAGGGCGTGCCGAAGACGGTGCTCTCGCGCGGGCGCGTGGTGATTGAAGGCGGGCGATTCGTCGGACGGCCCGGCGCGGGACAGTTTGTTCGGCGGCAGACCTTCGCCGGCGTGTAGCTCACCAACCGAAAAGGAGGCCTACGGGCCGCATGCCTGGGGGGTCCCGGCCGCAGGAGGTACGGCGCTCAAGGTGCGAACCGTGTCCAGAACCAGCGCCGCGATTTCCGGCCGCCGGGTGATGCTCATGTGGCTCACATGGGGAATCCGGGAATTCGCCAGAACCTGCGTGGAGGTTTCGTCCTTTGCGTGGATGTTCCTTCTCACCAGAAACGGCAATGGAGCGCGATGGTAGAAATTGGCTGCCGCTTTGACGTTCGGAGGAACCACAGAATCCGTGAATCCGACGCTGTCGATCTGGACGGTCAGTTCCACGGGAATCCCCCTGGTGCTCAGCCGGCGCGCCAGAGAGAGGCAGGCCCATCCCCCCAGGCTGTGCCCGTAGAGGATGATTCTCGGACCGCTCTCGATTTCCTCTTTCGAGAAACGACCTTCTCCGCCCGAGGGAAAGAATTTCTTGATCCAGCCGTAGGCGCCCATCCAGTGATAGGCTGAAAAAATCTTCACGCAGAGTTCCGGATTCTTTAGGGCCTGGAGTTGCTTGCGAATCCTCACCACGCCGGAGAAGCGATTATTGGGAGTGTCCAGCCCTCCCACATAACCCACCACCAGGATCTTGCAGGGCCCCGGCCGTGCCGGGGGAGCACCTTGAGACTGAGGCTGTGCCTGCGCCTCGAGTGCCAGCGCAAGCAGCAGAACCAGCACAATCGCGCCAAGCAGAGACCTGAACCTAGTGGCTTGGCCCCCGCTTGAACTCGAATTCTCGAAGTTCCCTGCTGCCCGAGGAAGGGTGAGAGGTCGTTCTCCACTGTGGGAAGACGGCTCTGGCGCGGCGTACGGTGGCCGGGTCATGGAGTTGGCAGTGATGCAACCGAACGCAAACTACACTTCGACCGTCCAACCGTCAAGCGCCTCGCTGCGGTGCCCTGTGGAAGAGTAAAGGAGGTCCCAGGCCGCCGTTTTTCAGAGGGACTCCAAATCTTGTAGGTTTTCAGCGGCGGTAGACGGCGTACACCCAGGGGATGCCCGCGATGCCTTCTTGTAGGTGGACGACGATGCGGTCCCCGCGCTGAAAACGGTTGAAGTCGTCGCGGTCCACCGGCAGGCGCTCGATGCGCTGGTCGCCGCGCCAGGAAGTGACCACCAGGCGGTTGTTGCGCAGCACGCCGGGCATGCTGAACTTGCCGACCACGGTTGCTTCCTGCCGCAGGGGTGGGGTGGTGTCAAACTTCCCGTTGACAAACAGCAGCCCCGCCAGCAACCACGGAACGGGGATAAAGCCGAAATAGATGCGCTTGAACAGTTCGATTTCGGCGTGGCCCCGCGCCCGGCGGTCAATCCAGGCTCCCAACCCCAGCACGAGAAAAAAGAGGACGCCGACGAAAATCAGGATGGCATCCAGCTCTAGAGGAGGAAAGACCTGACTGGCCGGGAGAAACGCCACCGCACCGAGCAGAAACCACGCGGTCCGGCGCACCAGGCGCCGCCGGATCATGACTTCGGCGGCCGCGGAGGTCAGCCCGCATGTGGAACACTGGTCGGAGGTGCGCTCGGCTCCGCAATCCAGGCAACGCGTCATTTCTGTACCAGTTTCTCCAGCAAGGCCGTGAGCCGCGCTCGACTCTCCTGATCGCTCACCTCAAACAGCACGCCCATGCCCTTCCCCGGCTCGACCCGGCGCACCACGCAGTCCAGGTGCACCGGCTCTTCCAGCAGCAGCCGAGCCGAAAAGCTCGCGCCCACCCACAACGGGTCCGAGACCTCGATGAACAGCCCTTTCACACTGATATCGAGGACTTGACCGCGGAGGATTGCGGAACCCCATTCCACTTCCATTTCGGCTTTGAATGGATAGCGCGCGGCCCGACGCCGGTCGGGCGCCATCGGTGCACGTTCCGGCGGGATGGGCATGCGGATGACTCCTTCGCTTCGATGCTAGGCGGCGCTGCTGGCGGTGTCAAGAACGCCTCAGCCCTGCGTGCGCAAAAGAATCGAGCGGGAGTCCAGGTGCCCCGCGGTGGCGGGCGTATAATGGCCGGCCATGGACTGGAGGGAATTTTTCCTCAAACAGAAGGAAGCCACCCGCGGGCGCACGCGCCAGGTGGTGGGAATGATCCGCGCCGAGCACCTCGGCTGGCGCCCGGAGGCCGGCGCGCTCACCGTGGGCGAGATGCTGCGGCACCTGTGGGTTTCCGAGGAAGGAGTCCGCCGGGTGGCGCTCGAGGGCAACTTCACTTATTACGAAACCCGTGTTCCGCAGGGTCTGCGAGCGGTGCTAGCCACGCCGGGCACGCTCGAGGACGAGCTGCGCCATCTCGAGCGCGTGCACCACGAAACGCTCGCCGCAGTCCAAGACTTCCCCATCGAGCGCTGGGACGAGCCGCGCGTCCACGAGGCCCTGGGCTTCCGCCGCAAGGTGGGCATCATCCTGCTCGGCATCAACGAGCACGAGATCCACCATCGCGCGCAGTTGATGACTTATCTGCGCATGCTGGGGACGCCGGTGCCCGAAGCTATCGCCCGGCGCTGAGCAGCCGCCGGGCGCTTTTTTCATCCGCCCAGCTACTTCTTGCCGCCGGGCAGCTCAAAGGCCTGCACGTAGATGGCGTGATAGCCGTTGCTCATGGTGTGCATGCCGGTGACGCTGACCTGCTTGGCCAGCAACGGCACCAGCGCCTCGCGCAGGTCGGCCTTGGCGTAGCGGCGTGGGTCGTGCTCTTCGGCGAGCACCAGGTACAGCTCGTTCTTGGCGGTGAGCACGCCGAAGGGCTGGCCGTTCTTCAGGCAGTCGCTGCCGCAGGGAATGTGCTTTTCGCCGCGCTTGCCGAGTTGCAGGAAGCAGCTCACCTCCACCAGTTCGCCCGTCACGGTCATGACCTTGCCACTGGCCAGCACGGCCTTTTGATCGGGCGTGCCGGCGGCCCCGATGGTGGTCTCGGTCCACTGTGCCGTGTCCTTCTTTCCGATCGGCGTTGGTGCAGGCGGGGTCTCCGGGGTCTTCGCAGACGTAGATTGTGCAGCCGGAGCGGGAGCTGCCTTCTTTTCCTGTGCGCTCGCGGCGCTGATGAGAGTGGCCACGGCGACCAGGCAGGTCCATAACAGAATGAGACGGGAACGCTTCACGGAAGCCTCCTTCCAGGGATTTCCCTCTTCGTGTCCTACAGCGATTCTCTTCTGGATAGCTCTGTGCGCGATCGGGCGTTGCCATCTTCCCTGAGTGCCCCGCAAATTGCAAATCCGCCACCCGGTGAAGCAGCGCCGCTCCTAGCAGGTGCGGGCGGCGCGCCCCGCGCTACCCGGTGCCGCGGCCCGGCCTGGTCGGGACACCGGGCGCTGCTGCGCCCGAGCGCCGCGCGATCTCATGCCGGAGGTATCGGCTGAGACTGTCCGGGAGCGAGGTCCCCTCGCACAACTCCTCGAGATCACCGAGGGTGAGGTCCGGCAAAAAGGACAGGACGCGAGCCAGCGGGGTCTGGGGGTGACGCACCAAGGCCATCCGCACGTTGTAAAGCTGGGACCACTTCGGATGCCGCGCGATGGCGGCCACCACCGGCTCGGCCAGCTTGGCGCGGGACAGTACCTTGAGCACCTGCGCTTCGCTCAGCAGGGAGTTCTCGAGCGCGATGCGCGCCACTCGCTCGTGCCCTTCGGCGAGCAGGCCTGCCGCTACGCGGGCCGAGCCGCGGCGCGCCAGGGCGAGCTTCTGCCCGAGCGGCAGGTGCGGGAGTCGCGCCAGCAGCAACTCTTCGGCCAGCCGACGGAGTTCGGCTGGCGCCGACGGTGACACGCTGAGCTGCACCAGGTCCATCAGATAGAGTTCCCGCGCCAGGCGCATGGCCAGCAAGCGTGGGGTGTGCGGATGGAGGGCCATGCGGCGCCGGACGCGGTAGCTGTGCATCCAGTCTTTTCGCCGCGCGATCCCTTCGAGCAGGGTCTGGGACAACTCCTTGCGCTCCAGCAGCAGGCAGAGGTGACTCTCGTCGAACTGCGGGTTTTCGAGCAAGGTCGCGAGGACCATTTCGCTCGTCTCGTGAAGCAGCGCGGGGATGGCTTCGCGCGGGGCTGATCGCGCGCGTTCGGCGTCGAGATTAACCTTCGGTGCCATGAACGCTGCCCTCGGGCACGGCCCCGGCGAGGCGCGCAGCCAACCGCGCCGCGCCCACCGCGGCGGGGATTTCCAGCACTCCGATGGTAGCCCGGGGAAACTCGGAGGCGAGCACGGCGTCCAACCTGGCGTCCAGCAGGGTGCGGCGGCGGAAGACGCCGCCGGCTTTGCTCAAGACGAACTCCGCCTCCGCTAGGCCCAAGCGGCGGACCACCATGCCGGCGAGTTCCGCAAGCGCGGCGGCTGCGGCCAGCAGGATCTCACGTGCAGCGATGTCGCCCGCGTCAGCCGCCGCAATGACAACCGGGAAGATTCGCGGGAAAACGTTGTCGGCGTCGGCAGCGATGCTCTCCGTCAAGGCGTCCCAATCAGGGAGGCCCAGCGCCGCGAGAATCTGCTCGTCCAGGCCGGTGGGCGGCGCGACCAGGTCACACGCACGCGCGACCGCAATCACCGCGCGGCGTCCGATGTCAAATGCGCTGCCTGCGTCACCCAGCCACGGTCCGTGCCCGCCGGCGCGCGCGGTCTCGCCGGCCGCATTGCGGCCATAGGCGGAGGAACCCGTGCCGGCGATCAGCACCACCCCCGGACCATCGCCGACGGCGGCCTCCAGCGTGACCTCCAGATCGGTGGTGACGTGCGTGAGGCAATCCGGAAAGGTTTTCTCCAGAAAAAGCGCCACGCGGCTCGCCACATTGGGGCGGCCCGCTCCAGCCAGGCCCGCGCAGACCGCGCGGAGCTCGCGCGCTTCGAGGTTTCCATTGACCAGCGCCGTGGTGGCCGCCGACTGCAAGGCGGCAAAGGCCTGCTCGAACCCCACGCGCAGCGGATTCGACGGGCCGGCAACTCCCTGCGACACGACAGTGCCGCTGGCATCGAGCACCGCGCACTCGGTCTTTGTGCCGCCGCCATCCAAGCCCAAGTAGTAGGTCATTGCCGTGCGACCACTCAATTCATGGTTGATCCTAGCCTCGTGTGAGGGAACAGCTTTCAGCTTTCAGCTTTCAGCTTTCAGCTTTCAGTTCTCAGTTTACCGCCGGCACTCGTGCCTGCACGTGCTTGACGGGCCGGCGAAGGCCCCACTATCATCGCGCGGCCTTCGAGATTCATCAGCCCGGGATGCGCGAGGCAAAAAGCCTGTATAGCGGCGGGCTGAACTTGTCCCGAGCGCCGTCGAGGGAGAGCGCCACCCCCGGCGGCAGCAGAAGCTGGATGCCACATTCCGAGGGGGGATGCGACTCAGTCCACTCGATCTCGCCATCCTGGTGGCCTACCTCGTCGGCATCACCCTGTTCGGCATCCGCTTCCGCCGAGGCCAGCAAAATATCCGCGACTATTTCCTGGGCGGCCGCGCGGCACCCTGGTGGGCGCTGGCCTTCTCCATCGTGGCCACGGAAACCTCGACGCTCACCATCATCGGCACCCCCGCGCTGGCCTTTGCCGGCAACCTCGGTTTCCTGCAACTGGTGTTCGGCTATCTGGTCGGCCGCGTGGTGCTGACGATTCTCTTCTTGCCGCACTTCTTCCGCGGAGAATTCTACACGGCCTACCAGCTCATCGAGAAGCGGTTTGGCCCGCGCATGAAGTCCATCGCCGCGGCGACTTTCCTGGTAACTCGCGCGCTCGGCGAAGGAGTGAGCATCGCGGCCATCGCCAAGGTGGTCAGCGTAGCGTTCGGCACCGAAACGCGCCTCTCCGTGGCGCTGGTCATGGGGCTGACCTTGCTGTACACCTTTGAAGGCGGCATGAAAGCGGTGATCTGGACGGACGTGGTCCAGCTCCTGCTGTATCTCACCGGCTCAGTGACCGCCTTTGTGCTTCTTCTCCACCACGTTCCCGGGGGTTGGGCCGAAGTCGTGCAGGTGGCTGCGGCCGCGGGCGGCAAGTTGCGTATCTTTGATTTCACCTTCAGCCTGACGCGTACGTACACGTTCTGGTCCGGCGTGTTGGGCGGAACGTTTCTCACCATGGCCAGCCACGGCACCGACCAATCCATCGTGCAACGCATCCTGGCAGCCCGCTCGGAGCGCCAGGGCAAGGCGGCGCTGCTGACCAGCGGCGGGATCGTGCTGGGGCAGTTCGCGCTGTTCCTGGTGGTGGGCGTGATGCTGTATGCATTGCACCAGCACGCCCCACTCATCGGACCGGGTGGCGACCCTGACCGCATTTTTCCCGAATTCGTCGTGCGCGAGATGCCCGCGGGGCTGAAAGGGCTGGTCCTGGCGGCGATCGGCGCCATGGCCATGTCCAACGCCAGCGGCTCGCTCAATTCCATGGCCGCCTCGAGCGTGGTGGATCTTCTTCGCCTGCGCGGGCGCGAGGCCGACCCGGCCAGCGTCCTGCGGCTCTCCCGCTGGATGACCCTGGCGTGGGGCCTGGTCCTACTCGTGCTCGGCATGGTGCGCTGGGGACTTGTGCTCGAGGCCGGGCTGACCATCATCTCGATTACGTTTGGCAGTCTGCTGGGGCTTTTTCTGTTGGGATTTTTGAACCGGCGCGCCACGGCCAACGGGGCGCTGGCCGGGATGGTCGCCGGGCTCCTGTTTCTGCTGGGCCTGAAATTCGGCACGCCCGTGGCGTGGACCTGGTATGTGCTGATGGGAGCGGTCACCACGTTTGCGGTTGGTTCACTGGCGAGCTTGTTCGATCGCAGCGCGCAACCCAGCGGCGCCGGCCCGCTTCCAACAAGGACACGATGAGGGAGAACTTGCCCGAAACGCAACCCGGCAGGCGGCTCGACCTGATTCGGGCCCTGGGCCCCTGGGCGGCAACGGCCATCGTCGCCGGCACGATGATCGGCACGGGAATCTTCCTGAAGCCCGCCGAAATGGCGCGCGAGGGCGGCTCCGCTCTGGTCGTCTTTGCTGCCTGGGTGATGGGTGGGGTGCTGTCGCTGTTTGGTGCGCTGTCGTTTGCCGAGTTGGGCGCCTCCATCCCCGAGGCGGGCGGCGAGTATGCCTACTTGCGGCGCGGCTTCGGCCCCGCGTGGGGTTTCCTTTTCGGTTGGATGCACTCGATTGTCGGGCGGCCCGCTTCGGCGGCCTCCATCGCGGCGGGCCTGCTGCGCTTCTGGGGCTTTCTGATGCCCGCGGTTGCTGCGCCGATTTTTACCTGGCACATGTCCCTGCCCTTATTGGGCCGCCCCTACGATTTCGTGTTCACGCGGGCGCAGCCGCTGGCGGTGATCGCCATCGTGCTGATCACCTTCATCAACTACCTGGGCGTGCGCCTGGGCGGCCAGGTGCAGGTGGTGCTGACCATCATCAAGATCGCCACGGTGCTCGCCGTGGTCGTTTTTGGATTTGCGCTGTCGCGCGGCAGCGGAACACATTTCGAGCCGCTGCTGCCGGCCGCCCTGGGAGTGGGCACCCTCGGCGGCTTCCTGGCGGCGCTGGCGGCGGGGCTCTGGGCCTACGACGGCTGGGAAGATTTGAACCTGGTTGGCTCCGAAGTGCAAGACCCGCAGCGCAACTTTCCCCGCGCGCTGGTAGGAGGCGTGGTGCTGGTAGGCGGGATTTACTTGCTCTTCAGCGCCGTGTGCTTTTACGTTCTCTCGTTCGGCGCCGTGGCGGGCTCCCTGCACGTAGGCTCCGACGTGGTCGAGAAGTTCGCCGGGCGCACCCCGGCGCAGTGGATGACTCTGGCGATGGTGATCTCGGCACTGGGCTCGCTGAACTCCTCGATTCTGAGCGGGGCGCGCGTGCCCTATGCCATGGCACGCGACGGCATCTTCTTTCGCGTGACCGCCAGCATCCACCCGAAGTTCCGCACGCCCGGCGGCGCGCTTGTTTTCCAAGGGGTGCTCACCAGTCTGATGGTGCTGACCGGTACGTTTGAAGAACTCACGTCGCTGTTCATCTTCGGCGCGTGGATTTTCTACGGGCTGGCCGTCGTAGCGATGTTCCGGATGCGGCGCACTGAGCCCGACATGCCCCGGCCGTACCGCACCTGGGGCTACCCGTGGGTGCCGGGGCTGTTCGTGCTCGGCGCGCTGGCGTTGACAGTCAGCCTGTGGCTCGAGCGGCCCGTGCGGTCGTCGATCGGTTTGCTGGTGATCCTGCTCGGTCTGTTCTTCTACCGCCGCTGGAAAAGAACCGCCGCGGCCGCCTAATCTGGCCGCCGCGCTCCAGGCACGCGATCAGGGATACAGCAGATATTTCGCGCGCAGCTTTTTGAAGGCTTCGAGGTCGTCCGACCAGTCGGCCACAATCACACCGGGCGCATCGCCCTTCTTCAGCCGCGCGATCGTGGCCTTGGAGCCCACCAAGGGGAGCAGGCGCTCGACATCGAACCGGTCGGGATAGAGCTTGGCCAGGGCCGCGGAGATCTCCAGCCCCATCAGCATGGAGCGAAACGACGCCCGATCGGTGAGCAGGAGCGCGACACCTTCGCAGGCCTGGTCTTTGTGCGGGCCCGCGCGCGGCGTGAAATGTGTGGGCACAAAGCGCACGCCGGGTACAAAGCGCCGGTTGAGATAATCAGCCAGCTCGGTGGCGCGAATCCACGGCGCGCCAAACAATTCAAACGGAGTATCGGTGCCGCGGCCGACCGACACATCGGCGCTCTGCAGGATTTCCACGCCGGGATAGAGCAGCGCGGCATGGAGCGAGCGCAGATTGGGCGAAGGCGCCACCCAAGGCAGGCCGGTCGAGTCATACCCGTCCTGGCGCCTCCAGTCTTTCATGGCGATGACGTGCAGGTCGCAGCCCATTCTGTTTTCGGCGTTGAACATCTGCGCCAGTTCGCCCAGCGTCATCGCGTAGCGCACGGGCATCGAGAAATAACCAACGAAATTCAGCCGGTCGCCATCAAGCATGGGGCCTTCGATGGCTTGGCCGCCCAGTGGATTCGGCCGGTCGAGCACGTAGAAGGCGATCTTGCGCTTGGCAGCCTCCTCCATCGCGTAGGCCATTGTGGTGACGTAGGTGTAGAAGCGCACGCCGGCGTCCTGGAGATCGAAGACCAGTGCATCCATACCGCGGAGCATCTCGTCGGTCGGCCGGCGGGTCTCGCTGTAGAGGCTATAAATCGGCAGGCCGGTTGCGGGGTCGGTAGAGGAAGCGACCTTGTCTTCGGCGCGGCCGGCGATGCCATGCTCGGGGCTGAACAGCGCCACCAGCTTGACTCCCTCGGCGTGAGCCAGCAGGTCGATCGCGCTGCGGCCGTTGCGGTCCAGACCTGTGTGGTTGGTGATCAACCCGACGCGCTTGCCGCGCAGGGGTGCGAAATTTTCTTCGACCAGAACGTCGAGTCCAGTGTTGGTGTGCGCATTGCGCGCCGCCTCGCGCCCCACAGCACCCTTGCTCCGCTCCAGCAGCGAGGTTTCGGTTTGTGTAGCGGTGGGCTTTAGCCCGCCATCCTGCTGGAGAGCGGCGGCCACGGCAGTTGCAATGCGCGAACGCAGGCTCGAAATCGGCGGGCGGCTGTGAGGATGCACGCTATTGGTCAGCAGGATGATGATCGTGTGGCTCGAAGGGTCGATCCATACAGCGGTGCCGGTGAAGCCGGTGTGACCGAACGAACCCAGGGGAAAGAGCTCGCCGCGCGGCGAAGAATACGTCGAGTCAATATCCCAGCCGAGACCGCGCAGCGTTGGGCTCCACGGCGGCGTTTGCGGCGTGGTCATCTTGCGCACGGCGGCCGCGGCAAAAATACGCTTGCCGCTGGCCGCGCGGCCTCCTGAAAGAAGCATGCGACAGAAAAGAGCCAGGTCGTCCGCAGTGGAAAACAGGCCTGCATGGCCCGCGACGCCGCCAATCGAGCGCGCCCGCGGGTCGTGAACCACCCCGCGCAAGACGCGCCCCTTGCCCGAACCGGCTTTCGCGCCTTCGGGGAGGTCGATCTCTTCGGTCGGCGCGGTGCGCGAAATCCATTTGACCGGCGGGCGGAAGCGAGTCTGCCGCATGCCCAAAGGCCCGAAGATCTGCGTCGCGACGAATTCATCGAGCGGTTTCCCGCTGACGCGGCGCACTAGCTCGCCCAGCAGGATGAATCCACTGTCGCTGTAGAGGAGGCGAGCGCCCGGGGGTGAAACCAAGGGGGCGTCGTAGATTGCGCGAAGAACCGTCTCCGCGCCCGTCGCACCTTCAGGAACACGCGGGATCGGCGCCAGGCCCGCCGTGTGCGTTAACAACTGCCGGATCGTGACCTGATCTTTGCCTTCCTGCTTGGCGGCGGCAAATTCGGGAATATAGCGTGCCAGCGGGTCGTTCAGCGCGACCTGGCCCTGCTCGACGAGTTTCATCACCGCCGAGGTCGTGGCAATAACTTTGGTGAGGGAGGCGAGATCGAAGATCGTGTCCACGGTCATGGGCTCGCGCTGGGGCAGCACGCTGCGCGAGCCGTAGGCCTTGCGGTGGATGACGCGCCCCTGATGGCTGACCAGCAAGACCGCGCCGGGGATTTCGTCCGCGGCGATGGATCTCTCGACGATAGCATCGAGCGTCCTGCCCAAGTCCGCGACGCCCGCGCTCGCTGCGGCTTTCGGCGGCGCGTTCTGGGCTTCGACAAGAGAAGGAAGCACGCACAGAAAAACGCAGAGGAGGAGGGGGACGAAATGGGAGCCTGGGAGAGAAGCCTTCCCGGCCCTGGTTTTGCTTCTCCCTGTGTTCCTCCGCGTGTATGTGCAATTACCGGCCGTGTGGCGCGCTTGGTTGTGTCGTGGCAAGCCGTGTGCTATATACAGCCGCGGCATGCAGGCGTCAACCTCGGAAGCCGCGTTCGACTGTGATGGTTAAACGCTGGTTGCTCCTGCTCACCGCTCTCCTTTTGATGGCACAGACCGGCCGCACCGAAAAGCACTCTCCCCACAAGGAAAACGCGCTTTCCTCGAGGAAACTCTCTTCGGCCGACGAGAAGTGGGTGGCAGGGACGCTGAAGAAAATGACGCTCGAGGAAAAGCTCGGGCAACTGCTGATGGTTTTTTACTATGGCGGGTTTCTCTCCACGGAAAGCACGCCCTACCAGGACTTGCTGCGCCGGGTGGAGGAGAATCACGTCGGCGGCTTCGTCGTGCAGACGCGCGGCTCGCCGCTGGGAGTCGAGCGCAGCCAGGTTTACCCCACTGCCGTGCTGGCCAACCAGTTGCAGAGCCGCGCGAAGATTCCCCTGCTGATCGGAGCGGATTTCGAGCGCGGCACGGCCATGCGCCTGGACGAAGGCACGTCGTTTCCCTACGCCATGGGCGTGGCCGCCGCCGGCTCGCCGCAGGACGCCTACACGGTCGGCAAGATCACCGCGCTCGAGGCGCGCGCGGCGGGAGTGCAATGGGTCTTCGCGCCGGTTGCCGACGTGAACAGCAACCCCGATAACCCCATCATCAACACGCGGTCATTTGGTGAAGACCCTGAAAAAGTCGGGAAATTTGCCGCCGCGTTTGTGCGCGGTGTGGAGGAAAACGGCGCGCTGGCCGCGGCCAAGCATTTCCCCGGCCACGGCGATGTGAGCATCGATTCGCATCTCGACCTGCCCACCGTGCGCGGCGACCGCGCGCGGCTGGACCGGGTTGAGCTGGTGCCTTTCCGCGCGGCCATTGCCGCCAGCGTGAGCACGATCATGACCGGTCATCTCGCCGTGCCGGCCATCGAGCCCAATCCGGACATCCCGGCGACGCTTTCGCCAAAGATCCTCACCGACTTGCTGCGCAAGCAGATGGGCTTTGAGGGCCTCGTGGTCACCGACGCGCTCGACATGGGCGGCGTGACCGTCCGCTATCCGCCCGCGGAGGTAGCCGTGCGCGCGATCCTGGCCGGGGCCGATGTGCTGCTGGTGCCGCCGGCGCCGGAGGCGGCGCTCGAAGCCCTGAAGGAGGCAGTTCACTCCGGGCGCATCCCGATGTCGCGGATCGACGAAGCGGTGACGCGTGTGCTCCGCGCCAAGGCGCGGCTCGGCCTGCATAAGCAGCGGCTCGTGGACCTGAACGCGATGGGGGAGAAGTTTGGCCGGCCGGAGTTTGTGCGCCAGGCGCAGGACATCGCCGACCGCGGCGTCACGCTGCTGCGCGACATGCCTCATCTCCTGCCCCTCGATGCCACACGACCCACCCGGCTGTTGCTGCTGGCCGTCTCCGGCGACCCGGACGCTTATCCCGCCGAGGATCTGGAGCGCGAGATCCGCTGGCGCGCGGACTCGCTCGAGGTGGTGCGCACGGACACGCGTTTCGTCAAAGTCGAAACGGTCAAGCTTCCGCCGCCGGAAAGCTACGACGTGGCCATCGCTGCGCTGTTTGTGCGCGTCACCGACCGCAAGGGCACGGTCGGGCTGCCCGCGGCAGAGGCAGCGCTGGTCAATCAGTTGCTCTCTACCGGAAAACCCGTTGTGGTGGCCGGGTTCGGCAGCCCGTATCTGGTCGAAGCTTTTCCCAGCGCCAAGACGTGGGTCGCGGCGTTCAGCACGTTCGATGTCGCGCAGCGCGCGGTGGCAAGGGCAATCTTCGGGCAGGTGGCCATCGGCGGGCGGCTACCGGTGAGCGTACCGGGGGTCGCCAAGCTGGGCGAGGGGTTCAGCGTTCCGGCCAATCCCATGAGGTTGCGCGCGGCCGGCGCGGATGCGGCCACCCGACTCGCCCCTGCCTTCAGCGTCCTGGATCGTGCCGTCGCCGACCATACGTTTCCGGGCGGGGTGCTGGCGGTGGGCTACCGTGGAGAGCTGATCCTGCACGCCTTCGGAAAGCAAACCTACGAAGCGGACTCTCCAGCGATCCGGCCGGATACGATTTACGACGTGGCTTCGCTCTCGAAGGCCGTTGTGACCACTACTCTCGCCGCCATGCTCACGGCCTCCGGCCGGCCGCAGCTCGATACGCCGGTCGGAGTCTATATGCCCGAATGGGCGGCGGGCCCGAACCCCGAGTGGCGGCGCAAGGTCACCCTGCGCCACCTGCTGACGCACACGGCCGGCCTGCCCCCTTTCGAGAATTACTACTTGAAGGCCAGGGACAAACGCGGCGTGTTGTCCCAGGTTTTCGCCAGCACGTTCGCCTACGAACCGGGAACCAAGTCCGAATACTCGGACCTCGGCTTCATTCTGCTGGGAGAGATCATCGAGCGGGTGACGGGCAAGCCGCTGGACCAGCTCGCGCGCGAGCAAGTCTTCGCACCGATGGAGATGAAAGAGTCAATGTACAACCCGCCGAAGAGCCTTCGCCCCCGCATCGCTCCCACGGAAAACGATGCGGCGTTCCGCAAGCGCCTGCTGCACGGCGAAGTCCACGACGATAACGCCTGGGCGATGGGCGGAGTGGCCGGGCATGCCGGCTTGTTCTCGACGGCCGCGGATCTGGCGGCATTCTGTCAGATGCTGCTCCATGGCGGGATCTACGGCCACCAGCGCCTGCTGCGTCGAAGCACCATCGAACAGTTCACCGCCAAGCAGTCGCTTTCGGGCGGCACCCGCGCGCTGGGCTGGACCGTGCCCACCGAAGACTCTTCGAGCGGACGATATTTCAGCGCGCGCAGCTACGGCCACTTGGGCTTCACCGGCACTTCCATCTGGATCGACCCGGAAAAGGAGTTGTTCGTCATCCTGCTGACCAACCGCGTCTATCCCACGCGCGAGAATGAGAAGATCCAGCAGGTGCGGCCGGCCGTGCACGACGCGGTGCTTGAGGCGCTGGGCCTGGTGCCCGAGCGTCAGGCCGGACGCCAGTAGGGGCGCCGGCACACATCGCCCACCGTGTTGGCGAATTCGCTTCCCTGCACCTCCCCGTGCGCTTCCACGGTTATAATCGCCGACGGTGAAGCGTCCCCGCGCCAAACCCGCCAGCCCCCGTGCCACCGAGCAAAGGAATCCCCGCTCGCGAGGTCTTGACCTGCGGCCCACGCGCGAGATCCTGCGCATCATCAACCGCGAAGACGCGCGCGTCGCTGCCGCCGTGGGGCGCGAGCTGCCACAGATCGCCCGCGCGGTCGAGGCCATTGTGCTTGGGCTGGGTCGCGGCGGCAGGCTGATCTACGTGGGAGCAGGAACCAGCGGCCGCCTGGCTACACTTGACGCGGCGGAGTGCCCGCCGACGTTTGGCGTGGCGCCGCGGCTGGTGCAGGCCGTGGTGGCCGGCGGACGCCGTGCCTTGACACAGGCCGCGGAAGGCGCTGAGGACTCCGCCGCGCAGGGAGCAAGAGAGCTGGCGGCGAAAAGAATCACGGCGAGGGATGTCGTCGTGGGGCTGACCGCCAGCGGTTCCACACGGTACGTTCTCGGAGCACTTGGCTATGCCCGGCGGCGGCACGCAGTCACCGTCGGCATCACCGCAAACCCTCGTTCGCCGCTCGCGCGCCTGGCGGACATCACCATTGCGCCGCAAGTGGGTCCGGAGGTGATTGCCGGGTCCACGCGGATGAAGGCCGGGACGGCGCAGAAACTGGTCCTCAACATGCTCTCTACGGCAGCGCTGGTGCGGCTCGGCCACGTCTATGACAACTGGATGATTGACGTGGCGCTGACCAACCGCAAGTTACGCCGGCGCGGGCTGCGCATTCTCGAGCAAGCCACCGGCGCGAGTGTGTCAGCCGCCAGACGCGCGCTGCGTCAGGCGCGCCACGACCTGCGCGTGGCCCTGGTGATGCTGAAGACCGGCGCGGACGCGGCCGCAGCGCGGCGGCGCCTGAAGCGGGCGGAAGGCAACTTGCGGAAAGCAGTAGGAGAATAGGAAAGTAGCGATAGGTACTGCTTGGCCAGAAATCCGCGCGGAACCGACCCGGTGCGGAACGCTGGCACCTGGCGCGATCGGCCAGGCAAAACGAATGGATAAGTTTCTCATCGAGGGCGGGCACCGGCTGGAAGGGACGCTGCGCATCAGCGGCGCAAAGAATGCGGCGCTGCCGGCGATGGCGGCGGCGCTGCTGACCCCAGAGACGGTGCGCCTGAAAAACATCCCGCGCGTGCGCGACATCGTCACCATGACCCAGTTGCTGGCGCACATGGATGTGCGCGTGGAGGCGCCGGAGGTGCCTCCCACCGACCTGATCATCGAGGGCCGCAAGGTCTCCGGCGCCGAAGCGCCGTACGAGCTGGTGCGCACGATGCGCGCTTCGATCCTGACGCTCGGGCCGCTCGTAGGACGCCTGGGCTACGCGCGGGTCTCGCTGCCCGGGGGCTGCGCCATCGGCGCGCGGCCCATCGATCTGCACCTGAAGGCGCTCGAGCAGATGGGCGCGCATATCACTACCGAGCACGGCTACGTCGAGGCGCGTGTCGCGGGGAAAGGACGCCTGCGCGGCGGGCACATCGTCTTTGAGAAGATCACCGTCACGGGGACCGAGAACGTGTTGATGGCCGCGGCGCTCGCCGAAGGCGAAACTTGGATCGAAAACGCTGCGCGCGAACCCGAAGTGACCGACCTGGCTGAGTTGCTGATCCAGATGGGCGCAAAGATCGAGGGCGTCGGGACAGCGACGCTGCGCGTTCACGGGGTCAGCGCGCTCCACGGCACCACGCACACCATCATCCCCGACCGCATCGAGGCCGGCACGTTCCTGGTCGCCGGCGCCATCACCGGAGGCGAGCTTGTCCTGGACGGCTGCGCGCCCCAGCATCTTTCCGCGGTTCTCGCAAAGCTCGCCGAAACCGGAGTGGAAATCCACGAGGAGGCGCCGGACCGGCTGCGGGTGCGCGGGGCGCGAAAACTTGTCGCCGCCGATGTCACCACCGAAGAGTACCCCGGCTTCGCCACGGACATGCAGGCGCAGTATATGGCTGTGGCCACCCAGGCCGACGGCGCTTCGGTCATCACCGAGACGATCTTTGAGAACCGCTTCATGCACGCCAGCGAGATGGCGCGCATGGGCGCCAACATTTCCATCGAAGGGCGACAGGCCGTGGTGCGCGGCCCGGCGCCGCTGACCGGCACCAGCGTGATCGCTTCGGACCTGCGCGCCAGCGCCTCGCTGGTCCTGGCAGGCCTGGTGGCGCGCGGCGAGACCCTCGTGGACCGCGTCTATCACATCGACCGTGGCTACGCCCGCATCGAGGAAAAACTCTCCTCCGTCGGCGCCCGCATCCGCCGCGTGCGCTAGGCACCTGACATCAACCATTCCCCGTTCGCTCCGGCCGCTGCACGCTCCAGGTCTTCCGTCCCAGTCCCTTCCGGACACGATTCCCGGATAGCTGCGAGCAGGCCAGCATCGCCGGCACACCGGAGTCGACCCCCGGCACCACCCTTTCGCTACGCGATCGGCGTGCACCTTGCTTCTTGACAGGGCTGGGGCGATTTGGTATCCAGGCTGAAACGTAGGGGTGTTGGCGAGTGGGGTCGGTTCCTTCAAACACCCTCGCTATAAGACGCAGCGGGCGCTCTTGTTGCGCACCTCGCGGGTCAGCACCCAAGGGGGAAACCATGAAAACCACACGGATGTGGCCGGCCGCGGGTGTCGCAATGTTGGGGATGTTACTTGTGGCGAGTTTGTGCGTGGCCCAAGTCTCGACCTCGACCATCACCGGCTCGGTGCAGGATGCCACCGGGGCCGCAGTGCCCGGCGCCAAGGTGGTGGCGAAGAACGAAGCCACGGGCGTGACCTACGAGACGCGCACGACCTCATCGGGCGATTACACCCTGAGCGCTCTGCCGCCCGGCAAGTACTTGCTGAAGTGGTCCAGGTCGAAGCGAGCTACGCGAAGGTCGAGACGACCAACGCGACGGTCAGCGACGTGGTCACGCGGCGCGAAGTAGTGGAGCTGCCGCTCAACGGCCGCAACCCGCTTAACCTGATCGCGCTCGAGCCGGGCCTAGTGCAACGCACGACAAACGCAGCGGGCTCCGGTACCCATGTCTTCGGCTCGCGTGACCGCGCGCACAACGTCACCATCGACGGCATTGACGCTAACGAATCCTCGGTGCCGAACCCGCAGAGCAACCTCCTCGGGCTGACACCAGACAACGTGCAGGAATACCGCGTGGTCACGCACGCCGCGACGCCCGAATACGGCCGCAATAGCGGCGCCAACGTAACCGTAGCCACCCGCTCGGGCACCAACGAATTCCATGGCGACATCTTCTACTTCCACCGCAACACGGCGCTGAACGCCAACGAGTTCTTCAACTCCGCCAAGGGGCAGCCCAAGCCCGTTCTCCTGCTCCACCAGTGGGGTGCCGACGGCGGAGGTCCATTTATCAAGAACAAGACCTTTTTCTTCGTCAGCTACCAGGGGAACAAGATCATTCAGACCGCGCCGATTGCCCAGAGCTTTGGCGTACCTCTCGTGCTCACGCCACTGGCCAAGCAAGGGATCTTCCGCTTCCTGCGAGGCGGGCAAAACTCCACCAGCTTGGTGGACCCGAAGACCGGGGCCTTGAAATCTGGGGTTGTGAATTGTACGTCGCCCACACAGACAAACTGCGTGGACACCTACAATATCTTTGACCCGAACAACAACAAGTCCGGCTTCGGACCCGACACCGTTGTGAACGCGATGCTCGGCACGTTCCCTGCGCCTAACGACTACACGCTCGGGGAGGGACTGAACACGGCCGGCTTCAACTGGAACCCGCCTTCACAATTTGTCGGGCCGTTCTGGATGGGTCGCCTGGACCACAAATTCAACGACAACAACAACATCTTCTTCCGCTGGGCCCAGCGCGACTACAACACCACGCAGGGCGATTTCCTCAACGCACGCCCGAGCGTGTTCCCCGGCTTCCCGCCGCTCGGCGAAGTTTTCCGCATCGGCAAAAACGCGGCCATCAGCTATCGCCGCGTGTTC
Source organism: Acidobacteriota bacterium (assembly GCA_016201215.1). GTDB lineage: Bacteria > Acidobacteriota > Terriglobia > Acidiferrales > UBA7541 > QHYU01. The sequence continues at coordinate 25,024 of JACQDH010000172.1, forward strand.
AGCCCGAACGTCGTAAATGAGTTCACCGCGGGCCTCAGCTATTTCAAGTTCACGTTCACCTTCGGCGAGTCCAACCCCAACCTGAACGACCCCACCAAGGACCCGCCCTGGGCGCAGGACTGCATTTCGACTTCATTTGCCCTGAGAGACTCGCCCTTTACTCCCTTTATCGATTCCCCCTTCTGCAACTCGCCGCACACGCAGCGCGCGGTCAGCACGCTCCAGTACATCGACAACCTGAGCATCGTCCACGGCGCCCACACGTTCAAGACGGGGATCAACTTCCGCTTCTACCGCCACAACGACAGCCGCGGGCTTGCCGGCGGGCGCAACCTGAACCCGGAGATTCTCTTCAGGGCCGGCAGCCGCGATCCCCAGGGTCTCGGCTGGGCCATTCCCAGCGGGATTGGTTCGGATGACCTCGCGAACCTCAAGCAGGCAATTGACATTCTGGCGGGCATCCCGTCGCAGCTCCAGCGGGCGTTTTCCGGGTACGTGGGTCTCGATGCGTTCCCGGGTGGACTCCAAGTTGTCGGAACTCGCGCGAAGCAGTACGACTGGTATATCCAGGACGAGTGGAAGATCACCCGCGCCCTCACGATGACCTACGGCGTGCGCTGGGAGTGGAACGCTCCGCCGACGGACTCGAATGGCGGCGTGCTGGTGCCAGATAAAGCCATCAACGGCTCGCAGGGGGCCGTGACATTTGTCCGAGCCGACAACTGGTTCCAGCGGAGGAACGCCAACGCGTTCGCTCCTTCGGTGGCCCTGGCGTGGAACCCGCGCGGCGGCAAAACCGTGTATCGCGCGGGGTACCGGATGGCCTTTGACACCCTCTCGACGTTCCAGATCACAGCCGTCTCCGGCAACGTAGTCGGCGCTGTTGTCGCCTGCCGCGTTGCGCTAACCAACTCCAGTTTGAGTCCGACGCTCACAAAAAGCACAACGACGGGCTGCGTCGAGCCTTCCGGCCTGGATAAGACCATTTCCACGGGCTTCCCGCTCACGATCGCCTCGCCGACGCAGAAGCCGAGTGACTTCTTCCTGGCGGGTAATCGACCCCTCGACACGGCGCTGACCACCGCGGCCTTCGACCCGAATCTAAAGATCCCGACCGTGCATGAGTGGGACCTCACCATTCAACGCGAGCTGCCGGCAGGCTTCACGGTGGAGATCGGCTACATCGGCAAGGCGGGCACTCACCTCTACCGGGCCTATGACCTGAACCAGCTCAACGTCAACCAGGCCGGCTTCATCGATTCGTTCCTGATTGCTCGGAACAACGTCGGAAACGGCTGCAAGGCCGATGGGACGGGCTGCCCCGCAGGTGTAACCGGCCAGACGCCAACGCTGCTGCTGAGCCTGGCCACGGCGTCGTTCCTCAACAGCTCGACCGTAGCCACCCAGTTGCAGCGTAACGGCATCGGCGATCTGATGCGCCGGCTGGACAGCTCGACGAACACCAAATGGAGTCTGACCTGCCCGACTCCCGGCACTCCCAGTGCCCCCTGCTTTCCGTCCAATTTCGCGCGGCCGAACGCGCAGTTCGGCCAGATCTTCTACTTCGATTCCGGCGGCACTTCGAACTATCAGGGCGGGATTCTTCGCCTGCGTCGCCGGTTCCAACGGGGCCTGACCATGGGCTTCGCCTACACCTACGCAAAGTCCATTGACGACATGTCCGTGGACCCGGTGGGCGCGAGCTCCGGCGGCGGCCTTTCCTCCACGAACTCCCGCACGCCGACCGATGTCAATAACTTCCGGCTCGACCGCAGCCGCTCCGACTTCGACGACAGGCACGTGGTCGTGGCCAACTTCCTCTACGAGCTGCCGTTCGGCCGCGGCCGCACCTGGGGCAAGGACTGGCCTGGCGTGCTCGAGCAGATTGCCGGCGGCTGGACGCTTACTGGGATCTACACGTTCCAAAGTGGCGAGCCGTACACGCTCAACAGCAACAGCCGCACGTTCAACGGTGGCCAGAAAGTGGGTCGCGCGGAAATCGTGGGTCCATTCCCGAACACAGACCTGAAGACTGCGCTCAGCTCCAGCATTGTGGGCCCGGTGGTCTTCAACGTGAGTTCCGGCTTGGTCCCCGACCCTCGTGACCCGCGGTTCAGCATCTGCAAGCAGGATCTCGATCCAAACTTCTCGAGCACATTCTTCTGCATCCCGGCGGCCGGCAGTCCGGGAATGGGTCGCAACACGATCCAGGGCCCCGGCAACTGGAATCTCGATTTCGGAGTGCTGAAGAACTTCCTGATTACGGAACGGTGGCGGTTCCAGTTCCGCACGGAGTTCTTCAACGTCTTCAACCGTCCGAACTTCGAGAACCCGCGGAACGCCACGTCGGGCTCGCCGACGCTGACAAGCGGCCTCTTCGGGCAGAGCTGCTGCGTCACGTCGTCATTGCCCAGCTCAAGCACGATCATTGCGGTGGGTGAGCCGAACCGCGTCATCCAGTTCTCGGCGAAGATCATCTTCTAGCGTTCTGGATAACCGAACCTCAGCGGGGGCGGCCCGATACGGGCCGCCCCTTTTTCTTTGGGCAGAACACGCGGTCCTCGCTGGCATCCCATCCTGTCATTCCGAACACCGCGCAGCGGGGTGAGGAATCCCCCTGCGAGTTGCTCTGAATCGGTGTTCGGCCCAGAGTGATTCCTCACTTCGTTCGGAATGACGGGGAAATTCCTCTGTTTCCCGACTGCGCCCGGGGCAAGCGTGCCTGTCCTACTTCTAGGACGCGCGCCACGGCCCTTCCGGGCCGATGGCAGCCCCGAACGCATCACCGATAGGCTTCAGGGCCAAGGTGACTTTTCGAAAACCGGCAAAATGGCGGCAATCGGCCACTGTGACGCGCCAGGGCGCGGTGTAGAGCGGGCAGGTTCCCGGCGGCTTACCGCGCGATCGCGGGCACTTCGAATTGCGCAAGCGGAGCCTCCCGAAGGAAAGGCACCGGCAAGATGCCGGCGTTACAAACAGAGCGGCCCGGCGATGCCGTCGCCGGGCCGATCCTTTTTTCCTGTGGAGGTGGAATTACTTGGTACTACCCTCGTGGCGCTGCTTCTCGCGCGCCTCGCGCAGCAGGGCCTTGCGCGAGAGGCGGATCTTGTTGCCTTCGATGGAGAGTACCTTGACCAGGACCTGGTCGCCCAGTTTGAGTTCGTCGCGGACGTCGCGGATGCGCGTCTCAGCGATCTCGCTGATGTGCAGCAGCCCGTCGGTGCCGGGGAACAGCTCGACGAACGCGCAGAACTCGGCCAGGCGCACCACCTTGCCCAGATAGGTCTTGCCCACCTCGGCGGTGGCGGTGACCTCGCGGATCATCTGCAGGGCGGCGTCGGCGGCATTGCCGTTGCTGGCGAAGACGTGCACCTTGCCGTCGTCCATGACGTCGATCTTCACGCCGGTGGCCTCGATGATGGCGCGGATCTTCTTGCCGCCGGGGCCGATCAGGTCGCGGATCTTGTCGGTGGGGATGGTGAGCACGAACAGGCGTGGGGCAAAACTGGAAATCTCTCCGCGCGGAGCGCTGAGCGTCTGCTCCATGACGTCGAGGATCTGCAGGCGGGCCTTGCGGGCCTGCTCGAGCGCCTCACGCATCATCTGGATACCGATGCCGGTGACCTTGATGTCCATCTGCAGCGCGGTGATGCCGGCGCGCGT
>JACQDH010000173.1 GCA_016201215.1 Acidobacteriota bacterium
CTGAGCAACGGCGTGATGGACCTCAGTTGGGCAATTGATCAGAATGTTGCGAAGTTCCCCAATACTGTCGTCCTGACCGGCACGTTCGGGCCGCCGGACGCGACCACGGGACGTGGAACCGCTTCCTTGAACGTCGCTGCCGGAGTGACCGCCACGTACAAGTTTGCCTACTACATCATCTCCGATGACAGAGTGCTGCTCGTACAAACGGATGCGCGCGGGTTCATATCCGGCTTGCTCATTCCGACGCTGAGCGGTGAAGTTCGTTATCAGAAGAATGCCGGGTCATTTGCAAACGGATCGCTCAATGTTCCGGTCGTTTTTCATCTGACGGATGACGTCGGGTTTTGGGATTCCCACCCAATGATACGTGTCGGGCAGATGGTGCCGAACGGGTCCGGGTCGCTGAGCGCCACGTTCGATGAGAATACCGGCGGCACGATCAAATTGAATACGACCGCAACCAGCGTCTACTCGGTTTCGGCAAATGGCCGCGTCACCTGGAACGCTCCGGAAAACGCCATCGCCTACTTGGTAGATCAGAACAACGGCTACTTCATGACCCAGGACTTTGACGGTGCGGGATTCGGGGCCTTCGAGCCGCAAACCGGCAGCCCGTTCACCGTTCACTCGCTTGCGGGGACATTCTTGCTCAACACAAGCCCACCGGCCACGGCAGAGGTGGAAAACGATGCCGGTTGGATGGCCCTGGCCGATGACGGAAGTGCGACTGCCACCCTATACGTCAACGCAGGTTCAGGGGCAACACCTTACAGTCTCACGGCAACTGTGACCGTGGCCAGCAACGGGCGAGGCACAATAGTTCTCAACACGACTCCGCCATCGGTGCCACGGCAGGTTGTGTTCTGGGCGATTTCGCCCACACGCTGTGTGGCCGTTTCGACCGTGAATCCCGGAGACGCCAAGCCCGTTCTCTTTTACATCGAGCGCTACGACGGAGGCTATTAGGTTCTTTTCGAGGCATGGCATCGGGCGGAATACGGGGCGGCTCGCCGCCGCCCCGTGTACTTCAACAGCCTCTCGGATCGCATCCTCCGACATCACTCGACGCCATCGCACCGCAGGTCCGAAATTGGGCAAGGGTCCCAAGAAGCCGGCACACTTTTTGCAATCCCATCTGTTGGGGTGCCATCAGCAGCGCGTTCAATACCGCGAATGAGTTCAGCGTGCACCGATTCAGGCCAACTCCTGAGAAGTCGGTCTCGGGACGCGATTACGCCGATTTATTTTGTATATCCCGGAAGGTGCCCTGGATCTCTCGGAAGCCCAGTCGCACGCACCCGAACCTGAAGTCTGTGAAGAGTGGATGTGGTCCGCCCTGGCACCCTTTGCGATTGTCCCTGTATCACGGCCTACTCGGAAACTGACCCAGTACCGGCGGCCGTCATCGCTTGACTTCGCGCCGCGGGAAGAGTTTACTCAGGGCAGACGGAAGGTAGCTTCGCTGCGCCGAGGAGTTTCTCCATGGCCCATCGTGCGATTGTCACCCTGGCGACGGCCCTGATGCTTTGTTTTCTCGTGCTCAGTCAAATGGACCAAGGTTTTTTCCTGTTGCATCTCTACCAGTCGCTCATCTGGCTGGCCATCATCCTCATGCTCTTCTATTTTGAGGACCGCTACGCCTACATGCTGGGCATGCTGGCTCCGGCTGTCTGGCTGCTGATCACCTACGCCACCGGCCTGCTCGGTGGAGCCGCGCGCCAGATGGCCCGGCTGATGCACGCCCAGCGCGTGAACAACCAGATCAGCCTGCTGGCGGGCATCACGGCGCTTCTGGCCGTGGCGATGATCGTGCTCTGCGCCATCCGCTGGAGGCGGGAATACGCCGGGACAGGCAAAGGGGCCAGCACGTTCCTGGTGAGCCTGGGCATCGTCATTGCCTACTACGCCATTCTGGTGGTGTGGTTCTGGCACTCCATCCCCCAGGCCGTAGCCACTGGCTAGGTGCTCCGCTTTAGGTGCATCTTTCCCGCGGACCGACGCCCAGCACGACCTGAATCCGCTCACCGTTTAAGACTTGCGCTGTTTCCTTCCGCGTTTCCCCAACCACGGGATTGACAGCTTGGCCTCTTTTGGTACACTCGCCCGCGCACCGGCGCCCCTGCGGGCCGCCACCCCATCGAAAGACGCTGTGACCAGGGAGGATTTGCTCCGTGACCGGAAGAGTGAAGTGGTTCAACAATTCCAAGGGATATGGCTTCATCGGACGCGAGGACGGCCCCGATGTCTTCGTCCACTACTCCGCCATTGCCGGCGACGGCTATCGCACTCTGCAAGAGGGCGACACCGTCGAGTTTGAGATCGTGCAGGGACAGAAAGGCCTGCAGGCTGCCAACGTCGCGAAGGTCTCCTGAAGGCCGTCCGGAACTCCAGCCCATACTGCCCAACCGAGACAGCATCGAGGGATGCGGAGCTTTCTCCACCCCTTCCTGCCTGCCGCCGTCTTCCTCTGCACTGCCCTACGGTTTCCCCGCTGGCCCGCCGGTTTCGTTTTATAATCAGCGCCATGGAGAATCGCGAAGTCGCCCGCATCCTGCGCGAGACCGCGCAACTGCTCGAGATCGACGGGGCGATGATCGGCCGCTACCGCAGCTACGAGCGCGCCGCCGAGCTGGTGGAAACTCTCCCCGAACCCGTCGCCGAACTGGCCAAGGACACCGCCCGGCTCACCGCCCTCCCCGGCATCGGCGACCGCATGGCTGAACACATCCAGGAGATCCTTGCCAAGGGCGACTACGGCCTGCGCCAGAAGCTGCTGAAGAAATACCCGCACACGCTGCTCGACTTGCTCACCCTGCAATCACTCGGGCCGAAAAAGGTTGCGCTGCTCTGGCGCACCTTCAAGGCCGGCACGGTCGAGCAGGTGGAAAAGCTCGCCCGCGACGCCAAGCTGCGCGACCTCCCCGGCTTCGGCGAAAAGAGCGAGCAGAACATTCTCAAGGCCGTAGAGGTCTTCAAGAAGTCCTCCGGGCGGTTCCACATCCACAAGGCGGACGAAACCGCGCACCGCTTGGTCACGCACATTTCCGAGCTGGGCAAGAAAATCGAATCGGTCACGCCGGCCGGGTCGCTGCGGCGCGGCAAGGAAACCATCGGCGACCTCGACCTGCTCCTGACGTTGCCCGCCGCAAAACACACCGCGAAGGACATTGACGCCATCGCCGACCACATCCTGAAATATCCGGGGATTGACCAGGTGCTGGCGCGCGGCGAGAACAAGGTGAGCTTCGGCCTCGCGAACGGCATGCAGGTGGACGTGCGCCTGCTGGAGAAGGAAAGCTACGGCGCGGCGCTGCTCTATTTCACCGGCTCGAAGGAGCACAACGTGGCGCTGCGCAGCCGCGCCAACAAGATGGGCTTCACGCTGAACGAATACGCGCTCTCCACCCTCAAGGGCGAACGCCCCGTGGCCGGCAAGAGCGAAGAGGAGATCTACGCGAAGCTCAAGCTCGACTACATCCCGCCGGAGCTACGCGAAAACACCGGCGAGATCGAAGCCGCGGCCGAACACCGCCTGCCCAAGCTGCTCAGCGCCGGCGAGCTGCGCGGCGATTTGCAGATGCACACCACCGCCAGCGACGGCAAGAACTCCATCGAGGAGATGGCCGCCGCGGCGCGCGCTCTCGCCCACCAGTACATCGCCATCACCGACCACAGCAAGGCGGTGACGGTGGCCAACGGCATGGACGAAAAGCGCACGCTCGAGCAGATCAAAAAGATCCGCGCTGCCGACGCGCGCGGCCTGGGCATCCGCGTGCTCTCCGGGATCGAGGTGGACATCCTGAAAGACGGCCGGCTCGACCTGGACAATGAAGTGCTGGCGCAGCTCGACGTAGTAGTAGCCTCGGTGCACTCCTACATGAACCTGGAGCGCGCGGCCATGACCGAGCGGCTGCTCGCCGCGATCGAGAATCCCTACACGCAGATCATCGCCCACCCCACCGGACGCCTGCTGCTGCGCCGCGACCCGTTCGATTTTGATATGGAGCGCATCCTCGACGCCGCGCGCAAACACGGCGTGGCCATGGAGCTCAACGCCTACCCCGACCGCCTCGACCTCAAGGACGCCTACCTGCACCTGGCCAAAGACCGCGGCGTGAAGATCGTCATCTCCACCGACTCGCACAGCACCACCAACCTGAACTTCATCCGCTACGGCGTCCAGATGGCCCGCCGCGGCTGGCTCGAAAAGAAAGACGTGCTCAATACCCTGCCCCTAGAGCAGCTCCTGGCCGCGCTGCGTCCCAAGCCCGGCGCGGTTTCCCGCGCTGCGCGTCGCGCCGCCGGCGGCGCGCGCTCGGCCGTGGCCGGACGCAAGCCGGCCTAACTTCCGCTTCGCTGCGGAACATTTCTTCTTTCGGCGGCGTACCTCAAAGCAGAGTTCGTGTGCTTGATGGTATGAGGGGGTGAAAGATGCGCCATCGAATTCTGGCCGCGCTGTTCCCGGCGCTGGTGCTGGCTGCGGCCCTTCCCGCGCGCGCCGACGAATGGTCGAAGAAGTTTACGGTCACAGGCAAGCCGGAGATCCGCGTGGAGACCAATGACGGCAACGTCCGCGTGGACGCCCGGGAGGGCAACGAAATCGAGGCGCGCGTCGAGACCGTCGGCTGGCGCATCGCCGACAATGAGGTGCGCGTGTCCGCGACGCAGACCGCCAACCGCGTGGAGCTTGTCGCCCGCGTGCCGCGCGGCTGGAATTGGAGCATCGGCGGGCAGCGTCACTCGCTCCGCATCGAATTGAAAATTCCACGCGAAGCCACGCTCTCCATTCAGACCAGCGACGGCAACATCGCGCTCAACGGCGTGCGCGGCGAGATGCGCCTCTCGACCGGTGACGGCAACATCGACGCCAGCGCGCTCGACGGCCGCTTCCAAGCTTCCACCGGCGACGGCCACATCAGGATTGACGGCAGGTTCGACCTGCTGGACCTGCGCACCGGCGACGGCAATGTGGATGCCCGCACACTGTCCGGCTCGAAGATGGCCGGGAGCTGGACCGTGCGCACGGACGACGGCAACGTTGTCCTGCGCCTGCCCGAAGGTTTCCAGGCCGACCTCGACGCGCATACCGGCGACGGCCGCATCAGCCTGGATTTTCCCGTCACGGTTTCCGGCGCGGTCAGCCGCTCCACCATTCGCGGTAAGATGAACGGCGGCGGCTCGACGCTGACCGTGCGCACCGGCGACGGCTCCATCCGCCTCGAGCGCCTGTAGAAAACTTCGCTACATCGCCCCCGTTTGTGTAGCGGCGCCCTTTCGCGGTGTGTGCGTCCCGGACCTGCCGGGAAGGGCGCCAGCAGTCACAGCGGTGCCGCGGTCAAAACCTAGCGGCCTTCCCGGCCAAGAACGTCGGGACACAAAGACCGTGAAAGCCCGCCGTTACGCACTCCTTCTTTGTAACACCAGCGTCCCGCTGGCGGGGTTAAATAAATAAAGTAGCGGAGCCCGGAACTTGTCCCAAGCCCCGACTTCCTCGCGGCAAACTCCGCGAGGGAGGGCGCCATCGGACGGTGTCATTCCGAGCGGAGCTCCGGCGCAGCCGGGCGCAGCGAGGAATCTCTCCGGAGGGATTCCTCACCCCGACAAGAAACCGTCGGGCCTCGGAATGACTGGTCATGGGCCGGGTCAAGTAGCTCAGCACAAGTAAAGCCCGCCGTTACGCACGCCTTCTTTGTAACGCCAGCGGCCCGCGGGCGGGGTTAAATGGATAAAGTAGCGGCGCCCGGAACTTGTCGCAAGCCCCGACTTCCTCGGGGTAAACTCCGCGAGGCAGGGCGCCATCAGACGGTGTCGGCGCAGCCGGGCGCAGCGAGGAATCTCTCCGGAGGGATTCCTCGCCCCGACAAAGACCGTCGGGCTTCGGAATGACTGGTCGCGGGCCGCCTCGAAGACCTCAGTGTAGCGGCGCCCTTTAGGGCGCCACCTGCCACTGCCCGCCGCAGTCAAGGCAGGCATAGCGGGCTTCCCGACCGAGAACGTCGGGACACAAAGACCGTGAAAGCCCGCCGCTACACTCCGCACAGGATAGCTTCCCGCGCCACGACCCCAAACTGTTGCCTGCCGACGACACCTGTCCGCCGCGGGCAACACCCCGTCCGAAGCTGCCTTCGCCTAACCCCTTGAAATTCCAGACGATCTAGGCACGTGCCGAATGGCATCCGACCTGCCAATCCCGTCGTAGGAAGTGACGCAGACGAGGACGACCATGATTACCTTCGCGATGATCGGCGTGCTGGCGGTGCTAGTCTTTCTGTGCGTGGCCAGCTCGATTTCAACCTACAGCGGCCGCCACCTGCTCTAGCCTCCCCCGCCCCAGCGCCGACGTGCTTGCGAGCTGTCCAGCCCCGCCGAAGGTCTAGCAGCGTGATGAAAAAAGCGATACACAGGCTAGAAGCCTGTGCTACGGGTACGCGTAAGTGGTGGAGTTGGTAACACCCCGACTTGTCGGGGTGACGTTCCCCTTGCCGCCAGACAAGCCTTTTTCTGCACCCTGCTAGGGCCGGGCGGCCCGGAGGGCACGGGGTCCGAATCCGCGCAATGAAGGTTATCCACCTGGTTATAATGTTCCCATCCCGGACGAAGGCCCCCATTGCTTGATAATGATGTTTGACGCCAAACCTTGCGGGCGTGACCTCTATCCCGCCCCGACAGGAGTGGACCCCGAGCCCGTCTGCGTGATGCATTCCAGCGACCCAAACAAAGACTTCAAAGCCTTCTCGCACGAAATCCAGGCCATTCTCATGGGCAAGTCTCGGTACAACCCGCGAGGCGACGTCCACGACTTCCAAGGGTTTGTTTTCACTCGTCCGGCCAGCTTTCTCCGCACGACGTTCACCCAACGCGCCAACTTCACTCTCGCCACGTTCACCCAGGGCGCCGACTTCACCAGCGCCAGGTTCACCCAAGGCGCCTTCTTCGACCACGCCGAGTTCACCCAACGCGCCAACTTCACTGGCGCCAGGTTCATCCAAGGCGCCTTGTTCTACTACGCCGAGTTCACCCAACGCGCCAACTTCCACGACGCCGCGTTCATCCAGGGCGCCGACTTCTACGACGCCACGTTCACCCAAGGCGCCAACTTCAGGTACGCCACGTTCACTCAACGCGCCAACTTCAGGTACGCCACGTTCACCCAACGCGCCAACTTCCACGACACCAGGTTCACCCACGAAGCCAACTTCTGCGATGCCACGTTCAAACAACGCGTCGAGTTTTCTGGTGCGAGGTTTGCGCCCGTGAAAAAGGACGACCCACCGGCGATCGCGGATTTCCGCTACACCACGTTCGAGCAACCCACCGGCGTGCTCTTCAACCAGGTCAATAAGGGCTGCCAACAAGGCCTGCGTGCCCGTTTCGCGAATTGTCTGCTCGAAGGCGTGCGGTTTGAAGATGTCCACTGGTACACCGAACGCGGCCTGCTGGTGCTTCAGGACGAGCGCGACCTCAGAGAGAAAGACGAAACGACCGGTCATGAAGTCGTGGCCGATTCCTACCGCCAGCTGGTCAATAACTTTGAGAAGGCGCGGCAGTACGAGCTGGCCGAGCAGTGCGTGGTAGGCGAAATGGAGATGCGCCGGCTTAACCCGCGCAACTTCCTATTCGGCAACTCGCCCAGGATCGAAGCCCTCTATAAGAAGCACCGCTGGGCGCGCTGGCTGGGCGAGCATGTCTCAGCGTTATACATATACCGCTGGTTAAGTCTCTATGGCGCAAGCTATCGCCGTGCGCTCGGGTGGCTCCTCTTCTTTCTCCTCGTGTTGTTCCCGTTTCTGTTCGGCGCATCGGGCATTCGCCCGGCCGAAGTTTCCGCGGGGGCGACTGCACAGCGACCCGCCGCCTCGCTTCCCGAACCGCTTATCTCGTGGTCCACAGCCTGGCGTCTGGGCGGCGTCACACACCGCCGCCGCATCGAATTCCTCTACACATACCGCAGCACGCTTCTCCTCTCGCTGGAAGTAGCCACGTTCCAGAGAGAAAAAGCATTCGAGCCTGCCGAGTCGGCTGGCCACTTCTGGGTCACAGTGGAGGCTGTCGTGATTCCTGGCCCTGCGTCGGCGATTCCGCAGGTAGGGGCGCAGGACGGTTCACGTTGGGCAGGCAGTGCACCCTCTCCACTACCGAGCACTGTACGCTTTATCGGAGTTGCGGCTGCCGCACCCTCGGGCAGCGTGCATTTCCGCCCTGGACGCCGTTGCGGGGCGAGGGTGCGGATCCTTCC
>JACQDH010000174.1 GCA_016201215.1 Acidobacteriota bacterium
CGCCCTTGCCCGCTGCTGCGCAAGATGGTTTCGGCGGGCTGGCTGGGCCGGAAAACTGGCCGGGGCTTCTACACTTACACCGGGGCGTAGCGGCGCTCTGTGCGTCCCCCGCCTTGCCGGGCGCGGCAGGCGCCGGCGTAGCGCGGCCATCCGGGCGGCGCGTCGAAGAGCGCCGGCAAGATGCCGGCGCAACGGCGAGGGCGAAAACAATCTTTGCTTTTTCTTCGCCTCTATGATAATATTGTGTGTTAAAGAGCCGCGCCGGGGCGGGCACTCTCTGGTAAACTGCACGCGGCGGGTTGGTGTCCCCGGCACCCAAAATCTCCCTTCCGAGGTGGGACCATGACGGATGAAAAGGCCAAAATGCTGGAGTCGGCCATCACGCAGATCGAGAAGCAGTACGGCAAGGGCTCGATCATGCGCCTGGGAAGCCGGGACGTCCTGGTGCCGGTCAGCGTGATCCCCACCGGCACGCTTTCGATTGACGCCGCGCTGGGCGTGGGCGGTTTCCCGCGCGGCCGGGTTGTGGAAGTGTACGGCCCGGAAGCAGGCGGCAAAACAACTCTGGCGCTGCACGTGATCGCCGAGGCACAAAAGGTGGGCGGGCAGGCGGCGTTCATTGACGCCGAACACGCTCTGGACCCGAACTACGCGCGCAAGCTGGGTGTGGACGTGGACAACCTGCTCGTTTCGCAGCCGGACAACGGCGAGCAAGCGCTGGAAATCGCCGAGACGCTGATCCGCTCGAGCGCCGTGGACGTGGTCGTGGTGGACTCGGTGGCGGCGCTGGTGCCCAAGGCGGAGCTGGAAGGCGAAATGGGCGAGCCGCAGATGGGCCTGCAGGCGCGGCTGATGTCGCAGGCGCTGCGCAAGCTGACTGCGATCGTCTCCAAGTCGCGCACCTGCCTGGTCTTCATCAACCAGATGCGTGAAAAGATCGGCGTGATGTTCGGTAACCCGGAGACAACCACCGGCGGCCGGGCGCTGAAATTCTATGCCTCGATCCGTTTGGACATCCGCCGCATCCAGGCCATCAAAGACGGTGACCGCGTGGTGGGCTCGCGCACGCGCGCCAAGGTGGTGAAGAACAAGGTGGCCGCGCCGTTCCGCGAGGCCGAGTTCGATATCCTCTATGGCGAGGGCATCTCGCGCGAGGGCGACCTGCTCGATCTGGGCGTCGAAAAGGGTGTGCTGGAGAAGTCGGGCACGTGGATCAGCTTCGCCGGCGAGCGCCTTGGCCAGGGTCGGGAAAACGCGCGTCTGTTCCTCAGGGAGAACGCCGATATCCGCGACAAAATCGAAGCCGCGCTGCGCAAGCACCTAGGGCTGCCCCAGGCGAGTGCCGCAGGCCCCGTCATCGCTGCCCAGGCAGAGAAGCCCGCCACGCAGGCCGCAGCCGCTGCGGCGGGCAAGGGCCGGACGGGGCGGTAGGAGGCCCAATCCCGCGTTGTATCAGCCCGGCTCAGAAGGTGCAAAACCGTGCACATGGGGCCGGGCGTAAACCAAGACGGGCAAACAGAAAGGGTCGCGTCAAACGACTGAGATGCTGCGTCGTCCGGGCTTCCTCCAATGCGCTTGTTTCATCCTCGCCGCGCTGCTGGTGAGTGGGCTCTCGGCGCTCGCCGCCTCTACCAGAACGGCGACGCGACGCTCGACAGCGAAGGGCACAACCGCCGCGAGCCGCACGTCTGGCAGGCGCGCTTCTGCGCGGGCCTCCACCCGGACCTCCGCCGCGACTCCGGCTAAGTCGTCCGCCCGGAGACGCACCGCAGCGCGCTACCGCTACGGCATCCCGACTTACGCCGATTCCACGAAAGATGACATCGCCCAGTTCGATGACCCGGTCGTGCGCCAGGCCGCGGTCGAGGCGCTGGGACGGTACAACGGCGCGGTGGTGGCCACTGACCCCAACAACGGCCGCGTGCTTTCCATCGTCAATCAGAAGCTGGCCTTTTCCGAAGGTTTCATCCCCTGCTCGACGATCAAGCCCGCCATTGCGCTGGCCGCACTGGAGGAAAGCATCATCACGCGCGACACCATGGTGCCGGTGGCGCGACGCCGTTACATGAACCTGACCGAAGCAATGGCGCACTCCAACAACGTGTATTTTGAGGAGCTGGGCCGCCGGCTGGGCTTTGAAACCGTCGCGCGCTATGCGCGCCTGCTGGGCCTGGGCGAGTTGGCGGGCTTCAGCATCCCCGAGGAGCACTCCGGGGCGTTCCCGTCGGCACCACCGCAACGCGGCGGGGTGGCGCGGATGTCCAGCTTCGGCGAAGGCATTCAGATTACGCCGCTGCAACTGGTTTCCCTGGCCTCGATCATCGCCAACGGCGGCACGGTGTACTACCTGCAGTATCCGCGCAGCGAGGAGGAGCGGCAGAGCTTCATTCCACGCATCAAACGCAAGCTGAGCATCGCGCCGCTGCTTCCCGAAATCCGCGAAGGTTTGCTGGCCGCGGTGCTCTATGGCACGGCGCGCTCGAGCTCCGGCCACCTCGAAGAGCAGCCGCTGGGCAAGACCGGCACCTGCTCGGATCAGAACTCGCGCCTGGGCTGGTTTGTTTCCTACGCCGACCAGGTCCACCCGCGCATTGCCCTGGCGGTCCTGCTGCGCGGCAATACCCGGAGCGTCAAGGGCCCTAAAGCCGCCGAGATCGCCGGCCGCATGTACCGCATCCTCCACGAGCGCAACTTCTTCGCTGAGAATCGCCCCGAGACCCCTGGCGGGGTCCCGGCCACGGCGATGTTCACCAGCAGCAACCCCAGTCCCAGACCCTGATTGTTCTCTCGAGAGAATATTTCCCTGGTCGTGGTGTGCGCTGATGTGCCTTTCTGCGCGACCCCAGCGGCGGGCTCCATCCCGGCTGATGAGTGGGCATCGTAAGGTCACCGGGTGCACAGGAGGAACGCTGCTACTTTGGTGGTGGCGGCGCCGGGGCACACCGATTCGCTCTGCGGCCAGCAAGCACCGCACGGAGTGAAACGGGTTGTGGTCAGCGCGGCGGGTGCGGATGCAGCCGGCCCTGAGACTTTTGCCAGTGACGCAGGCGTCGGGGCTCAAACTGCGCCGTGTAGCAGTCGTCGCAGATCTCTTCGGCGCCGTCCCCGAGAAGTCTTGGGCGGAAAGTGCGGCGACATTCCGCGCAAATCTGGTCGAAAAGGCGGTTGGGGCGATTAGGCGGGAGAAACAAAGCGCCTTCCATAGGGGTTTCCTCCCTATCTGGCATCTGCGGTGTCCGCTGCGGCCCCCGGTTCCCGAAGTCTTGAATTGGGCGCGCTTGCCCCCCGCAGGGAAAGGCAAACGCCGGAGAGCAAAACTGTCGAGCAAGCGGCACTCCAAAATTGTCTCCGGCCAATTGCTTGAGAATCCGGCAGTTGTCCGGACACGCCCGGAAGATGTGAAAAGGAGGTTCCCAATTCCGGCAATCCCGGAAAGCTTTGGTCTCAACTTGGTGCCGGGGCCCCGGGCGCCAACCCCCCGGGTTGCTGGGCAGGTACGCCCGCGCGAATCTTCTTTTGACAGCCACCCAGGGCTTGGGCGAAAAGGTGGAGTTGGGTTATCCTGCCTCCCCCCTGACGGGCGCTGGCCTGGCAGCGGGGACCGTTCAGGGGAAGGGCTTTGATCCCGGTGGCTTGGGACGCAAGGCCGGCAGTTTCTGGGGGAACGGTGAAGCGACGTCTTCTGATTCTCTGCCTGGCCGCTGCCGCGGTCGGCGCCGCTGGCCTCGGTGTGGTCCTGCTCAAACGCTACACTGCGGAGCGGGAGTTCGCCCATCAGGCCACGCTCGCCCGCATGGAAGCCGATTGGGTTCGCTCGCACGTGGTGCTCTATTCCGACCGCAAGGTGGCGGCAGGGGTGCACTTCAGCGAGTCCCTGCAGCGCATGGGGTTGGATGCGCAGTCGGCGGCGGGCGTGGTGGGCTCCGCGCAGAAAGTCTTTGACCTGCGCCGCGTGCGCGCTGGAAACCATCTGAGCGTAGGCCGCTCTGTGATGGGCGAGCTGCGCGCGGTGCGCTACCAGATTGACGCCGACCGCATGCTCTGGGTCTTTTCCGGCGACCACGGCTTTCACGCTGAGGTCCGCACCATTCCCTCGCAGACCGAAGTCGCCGGCGTGACCGGCACGGTGCGCGATTCGCTGTTCAACGCGGTGATCGACGGGGGCGAGAGCGCGGAATTCGCCATACGCCTCGCGGAGATTTTCGGCTGGGATCTCGACTTCTACACTGACCCGCGCGAGGGCGACACCTTCCGCGTGGTGGTGGAGAAGAAAAAGTATCTCGACGGCCAGACCGCCGCCTATGGACGCATCCTTGCCGCCGAGTACAACAACGACGGGCGTCCCTACCAGGCCGTGCTCTTCCGCGACCCCGCGGGCAATCCTGCCTACTATGCGCCGGACGGGAAGTCGCTGCAGAAAGCGTTCCTGCGCTCGCCCCTGAAGTTTGCCGCGCCCATCACTTCGCACTTCAGCCGCAGCAGGTTTCATCCCATCCTGAAGACGCGCCGACCGCATCTCGGCATTGACTATGGCGCGCCGGTCGGCACGCCCGTGCAGGCCATTGGCCACGGCCGCGTGGTGTTTGCCGGGCACAAGGGCGGCGCGGGCAATCTGATTGAGCTGCAGCACGCCAACGGCTACGAAACGATGTACATGCACCTGTCGCGCCTGCTGGTGCACAGCGGCCAGCGCGTCGAGCAGGGCCAGCGCATCGGACTGGTGGGCATGACGGGGCTGGCCACCGGCCCGCATCTCGATTTCCGCATCCTGCAACACGGCGCCTATCGCAATTTCGAGCACTTGCAATTGCCGCCGGCGCAGCCGGTCGCCAAGCGCGACTGGAACGATTTCCTTGCCGCGCGCCAGCGCTGGCTCACCCTGCTGCCTGAGCCGGACGGTTTGCACGCCCGCGCCGCCGGGACCCGGGCCGCCGCCTCGAGCCAGTAACGCCAGCGGCCCGCTGGCGTTTTTCCCCCAGTAATTCAGAGTTCCACTCGAACGAAGAATCAACAAGTTACACAAACAGGTGCGGGTAGCTATCAGTGACTATACAGTACGGCGAGCGAAGCACTTAGCTGCGATGGCGTCGCACTTCGTCCCACCCTATCGAGGCAGGTGGTGGGCACAAAAATGGGCACAGCCGTTTGCTCACGCGATGGAGCGGGGTCGAGGGCGAAGCGGGCGCGGATGACGGCCCCCTCGTCGGCTCCGGTGACATGCAGACAGAATTTTTTCCTCTGAAAGTTCGCAGTGTTTAAACGCTCGTGTGGTGCCCGTAATTCGCTAGCTGTTCGGCCTCGTGATCTCAGAGACTGTTTCGCACCGGATTGATTGGACACTGAACTGAGTGTATTCATGCAGCCGCTCCGAGCGCAAGAAGTTGCTGCCGCGCCTGCGCTGGTGTGAGGTAGCCCAAGCGCTGGACGATCCAGCGCTGATTGTAACGCTCGCGAA
>JACQDH010000175.1 GCA_016201215.1 Acidobacteriota bacterium
CCTGGTCGAGTACGAAGGGATCGTGCGGGACTTTCCGCACGATGTCTTTGCACGGAACGGTCGGGGCGAAGTACTGAAGGCCTTGGGGAGGCTGGATGAGGCCCTGGTCGAGTACGAAGGGATCGTGCGGGACTTCCCGCACGATGTCTTTGCACGGAACGGTCGGGGCGAAGTACTCAAAGCGCAGGGAAGGCTAGAGGAGGCCTTTCAAGAGTACGACGGGATAGTGCGCGACTTCCCCAATGAGGTAGTGCCGCGGAGCGGGCGGGCCGAAGTACTGAAGGCCTTGGGGAGGCTGGATGAGGCCCTGGTCGAGTACGAAGGGACCGTGCGGGACTTCCCCTATAACGTTGTGGCGCGGACCGGTCGGGCCGAAGTACTGAAGGCCTTGGGGAGGCTGGATGAAGCTCTACGGCAATACGATGATAACTTGGAGCGATTCCCGGCGGACCGGTGGGCGCGCAATGGCAAGGCCGCAACCCTATCGATCCTCGGACGATTCGAGGAAGCCCTTGAATTGTTGTTGGTCCGAACCCCGAGAACATTGAATGATTGGGTTGGTTTCCACATCCGTGGAATGGCATTGATGAAGCAAGGCAATCTTGACGCTGCGATGGGGATATTTGAGCGCGGGATTCGGGAGAGCCCTTGGTTTGAAACAGTCAACTATTTCCGTAGTGCTCTGGCCGTGGCTCTGTTGCGCCGACAGGAGTTCCGCATGGCGGCTGAAGCGATCAAAGATGACGAAGCAATTGTTTCCACCGTACTGCGTATCCACATCTTTGGCGAACTCGGGCAGACCCAGCTAGCGAAGGATGCTTTAGAACGCGTGAAGGCCAGCCCATTGAGCTGCGTGATCGTTCTCAGAGATGAGTTCGCCGCCCGCTATGGATTGGAGAAGCGGAGGCAGGCGCCGCGGTCTGACCAATGGGTCTTCGAGAAAGAATGTGATCTGCTGCTTGAGGCGGCCTAAGAAACGGATTGGCAAATCCGAGCCCCGACTCCCTACTCTCCGCACAAGTCAAGAGCCCGCCGCTTGCTGCCTCCTCAAACGTTGAATTCTCTCATGTCCCGCGCTCGCTATATACGTGCTCCTGTCAGCGTTTCCGGGGAAACCGAGTAAGGCTGATGGTGAGCCGTATTGCCTGTAACCTCGGCAATCCTTAGCGGTGCCGGCAGCCGCTTCCTCCGCGTAACACCCTGACGGCGGCACTGATCACGGAGCGGAATCTGCGGTCGAACTGCTCTTCCTCTGGCCGATACCCTTAGGGCATTCCGGTCCGCCCAAACACCAGTGCAGAGCTTTCCTGGCGTAGTCGCAGCCGGGTCGGAATGTGAGATACTAGGTGGGCGCTCTCTACTCATCGAGAATCAGACCATGGCGAAGCCGGGGAAGAACGGATCCTCGAAGAAGTGTTCTGAGGCTGTCGCTTATCGTGAGCATACCGCTGCCCTGGCCGAAGCGGGACACGGATTCCATCGGCGCGGCTGGGTGCTGGGCACCGGCGGCAACTTCAGTGCCGTCCTGACGCGCGCGCCCCTCCGGCTGGCCATCACCGCCTCCGGGGTGGACAAAGGTGCCCTGACGGCCGAAGAGTTCCTGGAGATCGACCAGGAGGCCAGGGTGCTTCGTGGCACAGGCAAACCCTCTGCCGAGGCGCTCCTGCACCTGGTGCTGGTTGGCAAGCGTGACGCAGGCGCCGTGCTGCACACACATTCAGTGTGGAACACGATTCTCTCCGAAGTGTTCGCCCACCAGGGCGGGGTTGCCATCACGGGCTACGAGATGTTGAAGGGCTTGAGGGGCGTAGCCACACATGAGCACCGCGAGTGGCTGCCGATTCTCGAGAACTCGCAGGACATTCCCGCGCTGGCCCGGCGCTTGGAGGCGGCTCTCGAACGACATCCCGGCTCCCATGGCTTCCTCTTGCGCGGCCACGGGCTTTATACTTGGGGACGCGACATCAACGAGGCCCGGCGGCACGTTGAGATTCTCGAGTTCCTGCTGGAAGTCACCGGCCGGACGCGTGCCGTGGCGGGCAGCGCCGCTGCGGCGTCCGGAGCGCGCTGAGTTGCGCGAAGCTCTTTAGCCCGGGGGGAAGGCTGGAGGTTGGCGTCATGGCAACAATCCGAATCCCAGACGAGAATAGGACCCTAACAGAGCCCGCCGCGGTGCGCGGGTATCTGGGCAGCATCGGCATCGAGTATGAGCGCTGGGAGCCGGTACACTCCGTAGCTCCGCCGGCTCCTGCGGAGGAAATCCTCGCCGCTTACGCTGCTGAAATTGAACGGCTCAAGGCCAGCGGTGGCTATGTCACCGCCGATGTGATTGACATTCACCCGCACACACCGGGACTCGAAGCCATGCTCAACAAGTTCAACTCCGAGCACTGGCACGAGGAAGACGAGGTGCGGTTCATCATCGAGGGCCGGGGAATCTTCCACGTCCGTCCCCGCTCGGGGCCGGTGGTGGCCATCGAAGTCGAAGCTGGCGACCTGATCCGTGTGCCGCGCGGCACCTGGCACTGGTTTGATCTTTGCCCGGACCGCCGGATTCGCGCCATCCGCCTGTTCCAGGATCCCGGCGGTTGGACGCCGCACTACACCGGTAGTGGAGTGGACAAGAACTACCAGCCCGTGTGCTTCGGGCCAACCTACTTTCCGCGCCAGGCGACGTTGAGCTGACCTTGGCCGCACTGCTCGACCCCGCCAGAATCCGCAGCATCCTGCTCGATATCGAGGGCACCACCATGCCGGTGGACTTCGTCTATGGCACGCTCTTCCCGTTTGCCCGCGCGCGGGTCGCGGAGTTCCTTGAGCGGCATTCTCAGAGCGACGAGGTTGCTGCGGACCTAGAAGCGCTGAAGCACGGGCGCGAGGCCGAGGCGGCGCAGATCTCGGGCCTGCCTTATTGGCGCGAGGACTCCCGAGCCGCGCGCATCGAGTCGGCTGCCGCGTACGTGCGCTGGTTGATCGACCGCGACCGCAAGTTCACCGCGCTCAAGTCGCTGCAGGGCAAAATCTGGGAGGCGGGTTACCTGAGCGGGGAGTTGCGCGGCCAGGTGTACCCCGATGTGGCCCTGGCCTTGCAGCGCTGGCGGCGGCAGGGCAAGACCATCGCTATTTTTTCCTCGGGCAGCGTTTTGGCGCAGAAACTCCTCTTCGCCAACTCGACTGCGGGCGACCTCACGCCGTTCATCGGCTCTTACTTCGACACCACAACGGGGCCCAAGCAGGAAGAAACGAGCTACCGCCGAATCGCCACGGCCCTCGGGTCCGCGCCTGGAGAAGTACTGTTTCTTTCGGATGTGATCGCGGAGCTCGATGCGGCGCGGCGCACGGGCATGCAGACGCTCCTGTGCGTGCGCGGGGGTACGCCCCAGGCGGGAGCGGCGTCGCAGGACGTCACGCATCCGCTGATACGCAGCTTTGACGAAGTTCTCCCGTAGCCTCGGGAGAGTGTGGCGGCGACCTTAGACAGCTTTTCCCGTCCTTGGTCCCTCCTCGGTTCGGCCTGCAGATGAGTCTCCCTGTGACGAATCCCGATCGGCGTGCGATAATTCGGCGCGCCGATGCACAACATCAAACTCACGCTGGCCTACGACGGTACGGACTTCCACGGCTGGCAGATCCAACCCGGCCAGGCCACCATTCAGGGCGTCCTGACGGAAGTCGTGCGGAAGCTGACCCAGGAAAAGCTGACCCTCCACGGGGCCGGGCGGACCGATGCCGGGGTGCACGCGCTGGGGCAGGTGGCGCATTTCAAAACGCACTCGGAGCTGACACCGGCGCAATTCCAGAGGGCCTTCAATGCCTTGCTGC
>JACQDH010000018.1 GCA_016201215.1 Acidobacteriota bacterium
CGGGAGTCCCTCCGGTCGCCCTTCGGGCTCCCTCCGGGACTCCCGAAGCTGGTTCTCTCTCTTTGCTCACAGACACCTCCATGTGATGTCCCACTCATTTTCATCACAATTCAGTGTCCAAGAAAACCCTAGGGCGCGAGAGTGACAGAAGCTTACTACCCTACTGTAGACCGGCCCCAGCTCCGGGACCTTGAGTACCTCGCCACTGACGGAAAGACCTTCTTCCATGAAGAAAAGCGTCACTTGCAGTCCAAAACGGAGCGGCTGTCACATTGTCCGTATTCAGGACCTATGGGAGTAGAGAGTTCCATTTCGTAGCTACAGTTCGGGGCTGAGTTCACCCACGACTTGATCTTTCGAGCGGCTGCGATTGTACCGGAACCGTTCTTCAAGCGTGACGCGTTTTTGTTCCTCTCTGCGTCTCAGAATTTCGCCCCGCCGGCCGTAGTACACGTCGGCTGGCGCGACGTTCCCGATCCCTTCGTGATACCGCCGGTGCTTGTGATCCCATAACGGCGTCGGCTCCTTCGGTCCGAGTAAACTTGGCGTGCATGTCCGACCAAGGCTCGAAGGAAATGAGCCGCACAATGTGGATTATAGGATGCGATTGGCACACTCGCTACCAGCAGATTGCCGCGATGGTTACAACCACAGGCGAACTGATGGTACGACGTGTGGAACACGGGAGAAGGCAGGTCGAACAGGTCTACGCAGCATTGCCTCGGCCGGCGCGAATTGGTATCGAGGCGACTGGCACGACGCAGTGGTTCGAAAGACTTCTGGCGAGACTGGGCCATGAACCTCGGGTGGACGATGCAGCAGCCATTCGGGCGGCGGTTGTGAGACAGCAAAAGACCGATATGCGCGACGCCCAACATCTGCTGCGACTGCTCCTGGAAGAACGATTCCCTTGGGTTTGGATTCCCTCGGTTGAGGAGCGAGACCTGAGACAGTTGTTACGACATCGCACGAAACTGGTCGGCATGCGCACGCAGGTGCGGAACCAGTTGCAGTGGCTGGCCTTAAGCTAGGGGCTGTGCCGGAAAAAGAAACCGTGGACCATCTCGGGACGACAGGAACTGGAAGCGCTCGATCTCGGCCGCTGGGCTGGAGAGCGGCGACGGGATCTGCTGGCACCGCTGGATTCCCTCGACGCTCGGATTGAACCGCTGAACAAGAAAGTTGCCGAGGAAGTCGAACAGCGCCCGGGAGCGGTTCGCCTCATGCAACAGCCAGGCGTCGGACCGGTGACGGCGCGTGCATTCCTGTTGACGCTCGGGCCGGTCGATCGCTTCCGGCGAAGCAAGCAACTGGTGAGTTATCTGGGATTGAATCCGCGGGAACGCTCTTCGGGGGGCCGCCAGCGGCTTGGGGCCTTCAGCAAGCAAGGAAACACGCTCGTGCGCCGGTTGTTGGTGGAAGCGGCGCCGACCGCCGCACGGCTCGATCCCGAACTGCAAGGCGACAATGTGCGGTTGAAATTTCGTCGTGGCCCACGAATTGCGAAGGTCGCGATGGCACGGAAATTGGCGGTGAGGATGTATTGGATGTTGCTCGCGTCCGATCGACAAGCGCAACGGGTGAGCCTGCCAGGTAGCCCAAAGAGTTCTATGGTGGACCCGAGTCCATCGTGATTTTGATTGGGCGCCCTGCCTCCCCCGAGCAATCGGAGGAGTTCGAAGAACAGATCATGGTCGGAAACTTCGTGACCGAATAGATGGCTAGTGGAACCCGAGTCCACCGCAGGATCGAAGGAGCGAGTCTTGGTCGGGCACGCGAAAGGATCCCGGGAAATCCGTAGAGCTCTTTGCAGCTCTCACGACTACTGGTGTCTCTTGACAACGCCGACGCCGGTATAGATACAACTCGATGAACTCCGCCATCGCCGCTCGCAGTTGCTCAGGGCTCGTGTAGACCAGCAGATTTACGCGCGCCTTCAGCGTTTGATGAAAGCGCTCGAGCTTTCCGTTCGTCTGCGGATGATGCGGTGAACACAGAATGTATCAGATCGAAAGCATCCGCAGATAGTCCTCGAAGGCGTGCGCCAGATAGCTCGGACCGCGGTCGGTGAGCAGCCGCGCGCGGTCCTCCACCGGTACATCGGGCAGGCCTGTTGCCTCGACCGCCTGTTCGACCACTTCGCTGATCGATTCCGCCGTCATGTCCGTTTTCAGCCCCCAGGCCAGGATGAACCGCGCGTAGTCGTCCAGCACCGAGATCAGGTAATACCAGCCCCACCCAACCACGAAAAAGTAGCTGGCATCGGACGGCCACTGTTCGTTCACCCGCGTGGTCTTCACCCGATACTCTTTCCCCGCGGGAAAACTCGCGGCGGCCTGGTTGAAATCCGCGCCTTCGGACTCGGAGCTAGCTTCGAGTCCGAAGGTTCCCCAAGCGTACTCGTTGCTTGAGGTAGTCAGTTGAGCTACATTACGCGCAGAACAGCCGAGAAATCGGCGCAAACGGACCACACAAGGCAAAATTCTCAGGTTTCCTTCGGTACAGTTTCGCGGGGCGGGTCAGGGCCGACTTCGTTGGAGATATGACTGGACTAAAAACGGGGAGCAGGTCAACCGTTGTGGATTATTATCTTGTGATAAGAATCTACGACGATGGAAGTTGTACTGCTACGCGAGAAACGAACACGGAGTGTTATTACCGGAGTGGACCCGTTGAGGGGAGGTCTACGTACCATGTGCCTGACACGTCTGCCGGGTGGAAGGCACTGATATCTAACCTGGTTGAAGATGTGAAGGAAGACATCGACGCGACCCGCAAACGGTTGGAGAGAATATCTGCCACACTGCCTGATGTATGGTTTTTCTGGGATTTTCTTTACTTCAGCACAATCGTTCAGACTACAGTGGGCTTTGGGGACATACTTCCGAACAGTACTGTGGTGAGGCTTGTTTCGGTTTTTCGGGTTCTCTTAGGCGATGCAGCCTTGATATATATCCTTAATCTTGTTCTGCTGAGTTGACAGACTGGCCTCGCCCACGACTTCACCTCTGTCCTCCGTGCCTGCGTAGATATGACTCCAACGGCACAGCGGGACCACGCAACGCTGGCGGGGCGCGCCGGTTTTTCACTGTCATTTTCACTAAAGGGGCCAAATCTAGCCTAAAGTAACCACGGCAACCCTAAGATAACAGGCTGGAAAATCAACGAAAGGCTGGCACGGCACCCGATTGAGAATCTGGCGTCCTAACCCCTAGACGATACCGCCATGCTTCTTGATACGCGGCACAAAATTCCACGACACGCCCGCAGGGATCACTCCACAGCAACGGAATGAACGCTTCTTTTTATAGCTTGGAACGCTGCGGGCCGTCAAGCCGGCGGCGGTAAGGCCACGCAGCGGCCGCAAGTGCCGTGCCTCCTCCTTTACGACAGGGGCGGGCATTGCACCGGCACTAATGCGTCGAGGACTCAGAATGGACGGCCACGATGCGATGGTGGAAACGCACGGAGAAGAAGCGATGTCGGCAAGGGTCGCACCGGTAGGCCGGAAAGTGCAGCAAGCGGAACAGCCAGACAAAGGAGCCCTCGGTGACGTACTCCCGGGAGACCCGCTGCAGATCGAGATTGCCGCAAAGGTCGCAGTGGGCATATTTCTGATAAGCCAGAGGCACAACCCAGGCATAAAACCGCAATTCGCAACTTCGGCAGCGCCACGGACGCAATACGGTCAGGCCGATGAGATAGTCGCGCAGATTCCGCCGTTTGGAACGCCGGCAATGGTCGCCGTGGCACCGCGGACAAAGCAACGCTGCACCGCCCCCCAGGAGGCCGCTGCGGGGCAAAGCATACGTGAAGAATTGGAGGGGAGGCAAGCCTCTCGATCCCGTGATGACGAGACGCGGCGACTGCGCCGTCACGCCGCCCGTGAATCCTCAGCAGGCATGCCAGACCATGGCAAGCGTGTAGAATATCTCCAGGGAGGGCTCATGCCTGACTATACCGCCAAGCATGCCAGAGCCGGCATCCATGCAAAGCTGCCGCGGCTTGAGACCTGGCCCAACCAGTTTCCCGGCTACGAAATCACCACGCGCTTCTCCGAGTACACCTCGGTTTGTCCAAAGACCGGCCTGCCCGATTACGGCACGCTCACCATCCAGTACTGCCCACGGAAGCGGTGCCTGGAGTTAAAGGCCCTGAAGATGTACCTGCTGGCCTACCGCAACCTGGGCATTTTTTATGAGAACGCCGTCAACCGCATCCTGCGCGATATCGTGGAGGCCGCCAAGCCGGAGTGGTGCATGGTGCGCGGTGAATTCACGCCGCGGGGTGGCTTGACCACGGCTGTCGAGGCGCGCTGGCCCCGCTCGGCCGGGCGGAAACCGCGAACGCGCAGGGCATAGACAACCTCCTCCGCCTCGGCGATAATCTAGAGCCGCGAGGCAACACCTCCGGCTCAGCCGGCTCGCAAGGAGGATAGGAGGATCGATGAGCACGACCCCGAACGTCCCCGAATCACAGGAGTCATATCACGGCGAGCCCTCGCCGTTTCCCCGGTGGGTTCTGGCAATCTTCATCGTTCTGTTTGTCCTGGTTGGCTACCTGCTCTACGCTCGCAAAAGGTTGGCCTGACCCAGGCGGAGGTGGCGCACGCCCGCACCCTGGCACAGACCATCCGCAAGGAGCAGAAGGCGAGCGATGAGCGACTGGTCTCGCAGATCGGGCAGGTGAAGCAGGAAAGCGAGGCCAAGCTCGGCCAGGTCTCCACCGATCTGGGCGGAGCCAAGACCGACATCGAAGCCACGAAGAAGGACCTCGAGTCCACCAAGAGCAAACTCGAGCGCACCATCGGCGATCTCGGCGTGGCCAGCGGGCTGATCGCGCGCAACCGCGAGGATCTCGAAGAGCTGAAGCGCCGCGGCGAGCGCAACATCTTTGAGTTTGATCTGCGCAAGTCCAAGACACCGCAGCGCGTCGGCCCGGTGCAGATCACCCTGCAGAAGGTGGACACGAAGAAGTTCAAGTACACGATGACCGTCTATGCCGACGACAAGTCCATCGAGAAGAAAGACAAGACGGTGAACGAGCCCGTGCAGTTCTATATGAAGGGCGCGCGCACCCCGTATGAGATCGTGGTCTTCGAAGTGTCCAAGGACCGCGCCACCGGCTACCTGGCCACCCCGAAGGAAGGGGCGGTCACCAAGCAATAGGCGCGAGCGGTCCGCCGGCTTCGGGCCCTGTTCCTGGCTCCCGAGTTCTGGAGACGGAACAGGGCCTTTCTTTTCGGAGGCTCTCTCCAGAAACGAACGGGCCTCGCTCAGATGGAAAGGAAGATTTCACGGTCAGCGATCCGCACGGCGCATTGCCCGCGGCGACGCGCAGTGTTCGCCCTGGCACCGCTCCTAGGCGCCGTCTCCCTGACGCTCGCGGCGCAACAGGAACCCAAATCACAGCCGAGTTTTCCATTGGCAGTTCGCGTGGACCTGGTAAACGTCGAGGTCACCGTGACCGATGCGCAGGGCAATTTTGTGCGTGACCTCAGGCGGGAGAACTTCCGCGTGCTCGACGACGGTGTCCAGCAGCCGCTCACGCACTTCGCGCCCGTGGAAGCCCCGGCGCAGGTGCTCGTGCTGGTCGAGACCGGCCCCGCGGTCTATCTGATCCACCGCGAGCACCTGCTGGCGGCCTATGCGCTGCTCGAGGGCCTGGCCCCCGACGATCAAGTGGCCCTAGGTTCCTACGACCAGTCCGCGCGGCTGCTGATGAATTTCGCCGCGGACAAAGCGGCGCTGGCTCAGGCGCTCGGCGGGTTGCGCTACAACTTGGGCATGGCGCAGCTCAATCTCTTCGACAGCCTGGGAACCGCACTCGACTGGCTCGCGCCGCTTCCCGGGAAGAAAGCCATCGTCCTGCTGACCACCGGTCTGGACACCTCCGGCGCCGGCCGATGGGAGGCGCTCGCGCAGAAACTCCGCGCGAGCGATGTGGTGATTCTGCCCGTGGCGCTGGGGGGCGAGCTGCGCGAGCCTTCGGAGAAAAATAATAAGAAAAAGAAAAAAGGTGCGCCTGCTCCGCGCGTCTCGGTTAACTCCGTCGGAAACGAGCTGAGTTTTGTGCAGGCCGACAAGGCCCTGGAAGCCATCGCGGAGGTCACCGGAGGTCACGCCTATTTCCCGCACGAGGCTCGCGACTTCGTCGGCATCTACCGCCAGATCGCCGGTCTGCTGCGGCATCAGTACAGCCTGGGTTTTGCGCCCCCGGCGCGCGACGCTCGCTTTCACAAGATCGAAGTGCACGTTGTGGACGCCAGCGGCCGCGTGCTCACGGCTCTGGCCACCGCGCCTGCCTCAGCGAAGCCGGGGGGAACGTCCGGCCGAGCTTCGCCTCAGCCCGCCTACCGCATCAACGCCCGCCAGGGCTATCTCGCGCCTTCGCTGTAAACCACCAAACCGTACTTGCGGTGATGCCCTGAGGCGCGCCCGCGTGACTCCGGCGCGTGCCTCATAGATGTCCTTCCGAGCGAAGCGAGGAATCTCTCTGTCGGCATGGCCCCTGTTCGCGCTCAACCACACAAGCAAGAATTGGAACTGGTATTGGGCTACAGGTAGGGGCAGCGCGTCGCGGCTATTCGTATTCTTTGAGGGTTTGGGCCATTTCGCGGAGGCGCTCATCGACCAGCGCATAGACAGTGTTCGGCTCGAACTTGCCTTGCGCGTCGCGCTGGCCTGTTTTGACGCCGGTGAGCATCTCGATGCCTTCCTCAACGGTGGCCACAGGCAGGACTTGGAATTTTCCGGCGGCCACTGCCTCGACCACGTCGTCGCGCAGCATCAGGTCTTCGACGTTCTCCACCGGGATGATGACTCCCTGCCGCCCGGTGAGACCCTTGACGCGGCAGACGTCGTAGAAACCTTCGATCTTCTGGTTCACGCCGCCGATGGGCTGGATGTCGCCCTGCTGGTTCACCGAGCCGGTGACGGCGATGTCCTGCCGGATGGGTAGGGCGGACAGCGCGGAAAGTAGGGCGTAGATTTCGGTGGAGCTGGCACTGTCTCCGTCGATGCCTGCGTAGGACTGCTCGAAGCAGACGCTGGCGGCGAGCGAGAGCGGCTTGTCCTGCGCAAACTTCCCGCGCAAATACCCGGCGATGATCTGCATGCCCTTGTCGTGCAGGCGGCCGCTCAGGTTGGCCTCGCGCTCGATGTTGATCAAACCGGCCTTGCCGAGCGCAGCCGAGGCCGTGATGCGCACTGGCTTGCCGAAGGCGTAGCCGCCGATCTCCAGCACGCTCAAGCCGTTGACCTGGCCGATGCGCGTGCCGTCCGTGTCAATCAGCAGCGTGCCTTCCTCGATCATCTCGCGGATCTTGGTCTCGACCAGGTTGTGCCGCTCGACCTTGGCCTCGATGGCATGGCGCACGTGCGCACCGTTCACCGGCGATTCGCCTGCCTCGCGGGCAACGTAGCAGGCCTCGCGGGCCAGGTCGGCCAAGTCCGTGAAGCGCGCGGTCACCTTGCTGCGGCGCCCGGCCTTGCGCACGCCGTATTCGATCATGGCGGCGACCGCGCTGCGGTCGAACGGGCAGAGCCCCTCCTCATCGGAGAGTCTCCGGAGCCGTCCGCCGTATTGCAGGATGACCTCGTCGTTCATCCGCATCTCTTCGTCGAATTCCGCGCGCACCTTGAAGATCTTCTTGAAGTCTCCCTCGTATTCGTAGAGCAACTCATACATCTCCCGATCGCCGATCAAAATGATCTTGACGTTGATGTCGATCGGCTCAGGCTTCAGCGCCGAGGTGCCGAACGGGAAAAACATGTCCATGGGCTGAATTTCCAGCCTGCCGTGGTTGAGCGTGCGCTTCAGCGTGCGCCAGACGCCGGGCTCGGTGAGGGCGTCGAGCGCGTACATGATCAGGAAACCGCCGTCGGCGCGCAGCACCGACCCCGCGCGGAGGTCCATGAAGTCCGAGGTCCAGCCGCCGCGGACATCGTAGCTGCGCTGGATGGTGCCGAACAGGTTGGCGTAGGTGGGCGTGGTTTCAAAGATCACCGGGGAGCTGTCCTGTTCGTTGTGCGCCAGCAGCACATTCACGCCATACACGCGGAAGGGATCGCGCTCGGCCGCAGATGCCCGCGGGCCGCCCTCCGCGGAAGGTTGTTGCTGTTCATCTTCCCCCTCCCGCTCCTTGAACGGCTCCAGGTTGTCGAGGATATGGTGGCGCACCTCTTCGAGGTATTCGGAGACGCGCGGGCCGGGGTATTTCTCTTTCAGTTCTTCGATGAATCCGTCCACCAGCACCGAGGCTGCTTCCTGCTCGAGATAGCTGAGCTCGCTGGCCAGTTCGCGGGAAAGCGTCAGCGTCTTGCGGTAAACGACGGTGAACTCCTGGCGGAACTGCTCGTACTTGCGCTCGAGATCCTCGGCCGCGGCGGTCTCCAGCTTGCCTTCGTGCACCAGCTTGGGAATATCCTCGATCGGCACCATCTGGCCATCGAGCACGGGGAAAATCTC
>JACQDH010000184.1 GCA_016201215.1 Acidobacteriota bacterium
CCGTAAAACGGAAATGGCCTGGCGAGCAATCGCCAGGCCATTTTTGTTTTCGCGGGGCGGGCATTGCTGCCCGCTTGAGCTCTAGTGCACCGGCCGGATTCCGGTGGGCTCAGGACGCGCCGGCGTGGGAGGCGTAGGTGCCGCCGGATGGCGTGCTTCCCCTGCCGGCTCCAGCGCAAATTCGAGCGCCTGGTCCACCGTATGCACGTAGTGAATCTCCATCCCCTCGAGCATGTGCGGTTGGAGATCTTCCTTCACGTTGGCTTCGTTGTCGGCCGGCAGGATCACTTCGTGGATGCCGGCGCGCTTGGCGCCCAGGACTTTTTCCTTGATCCCGCCGACCGGCAACACCACGCCGGAAAGCGAAATCTCGCCGGTCATCGCCTCGCGCGGACGAACGGGCCGGCCGCTTAGCAGGCTGACCAGCGCGGTCACCATGGCCACGCCCGCCGAAGGGCCGTCCTTGGGCACCGCGCCCGAGGGCACGTGGATGTGGATGTCCTGCTTGCGGAAGAAGTCCGGGTCGATGCCGTAACGCTCGGCGTTGGCGCGCACCCAGGTGAGCGCCGCGGTCATGGACTCTTGCATCACTTCGCCCAGGTGGCCGGTCATGGTGAACTGTTTGCCGCCGCGCATGCGACTGGCTTCGATGAAGACGATGTCGCCGCCCGCCGGCGTCCAAACTAGACCCACCGAAACGCCCGGGCTCTTGACACGCTCCTCGACCTCTTTTTCTGCGCGATACTTCGGCACGCCCAGCACCTCGCGCACCACTTCGGGGGTGACCACGAGCTTGTCGGTCTTGCCCTCGGCCAGGCGCCGCGCCTGCTTGCGGGTGAGCGTGGCGATCTCGCGCTCGAGGTTGCGCACGCCGGCCTCGCGCGTGTAGCTGTGGATGATCTCGCGCAGGCCCTCGTCGGTGAATTCCAGTTGCTCGCCTACCTTCAGCCCGTGCTCGGTGGCCTGCTTGCTGATCAGGTACTTGTTGGCGATGTGGATTTTCTCTTCCTCGGTGTAGCCGGGCAGCTCGATGACCTCCATGCGGTCGCGCAGCGGCTCGGGAATCGGGTCGATCCAGTTGGCCGTGGCGATGAACAGCACCCGGGAGAGATCGAAGGGCACGTCCAGATAGTGGTCGCGGAACGCGACGTTCTGCTCCGGGTCGAGCACTTCCATCAGCGCGGCGGAAGGGTCGCCGCGGAAGTCGCGGCCAAGTTTGTCCACTTCATCGAGCATGAAGACCGGGTCGTTGGTCTCCGCGCGGCGGATGCCCTGGATGATCTGGCCGGGCAGCGCGCCGATGTAAGTGCGCCGGTGGCCGCGAATTTCGGCCTCGTCGTGCATCCCGCCCAGCGAGATGCGTACGAACTTCCGGCCGAGTGCGCGGGCAATGGATTTTCCGAGCGACGTCTTACCCACTCCCGGCGGCCCCAGGAAGCACAGGATCGGTCCCTTCATCCCCGGCTGAAGTTTCTTCACCGCCAGGTAGTCCAGGATGCGTTGCTTGACCTTTTCGAGGTCGTAGTGGTCTTCATCGAGAATGGCCTGGCCCTTGGCGATGTCAATCTCCTCGGTGCCCGAAGACTTCGTCCACGGCAAGGAGGTCATCCACTCCAGATACGTGCGCGCGACCATGTACTCCGCCGAAGCCGGCGTCATCTTCTGCAGGCGCTTGAGCTCGCGCTCGCATTCCTTGCGCGCCTCGGCCGACATGCCGGACTCTTCCAGCTTCTTGCGCAGTTCCTCCACCTCGGCCTGCCCGTCATCCGACGCGCCCAGCACTTTCTGGATGGCTTTGAGCTGCTCGCGGAGCAGGTATTCGCGTTGGCTCTGGTTGACCTGCGCCTGCACCTGGTGCTGGATCGTGCTCCGCAGCGCCAGAACCTCAACTTCCTTGCTCAGTTCGCGGATCAGCGTCTCCAGGCGCTTGCGCACGCTGAAGGTCTCGAGAAGTTCCTGTCGTACCAGCGTGGTCAGCGAAGGCAGCGTACCGGCAACGAAGTCCGCCAGACGCCCCGGGTCTTCGATATTGAGCACCACGGTCTGTAGATCGTCGGAAAGCTGCGGCGAGCGCGCCACGACATCGCGGAACAGCTCCTGGGCATTGCGCTCAAGCGCGGCGAGCTCCGCGTCCTGCGGGCCGAGCACGTCGGGTTGCGCCTCGACCCGCGCGCGCAGGAACGGTCGGAAGCTCACGATCTCCGCCACGCGGATGCGTTGCAAACCCTCGAGAAAGATGGCCACGTTGCCGTTGGGCATGCGCACGGCCTTGTGGAGTCTGGCGGCGGTGCCCACGGCATGCAGGTCGGTCGCCCCGGGATCCTCGACGCGCGGATCCAGTTGAGCGACGACGCCCAACAGCTTTTCCTCCCCGTGCAGTGAGTTCAGCAGGGCCAGGGAGCTTTCCCGCCCGACGGTCAGCGGCAGCACGGCACCGGGAAAAAGCACCGTGTCGCGCACCGGAAGGATGGGCAGCTCGTCCGGAATGCGGAAGGTTCTTTCAGTCATCTCTCCTCCCGTTCAGGGCCTCTATACACGAAAGCACTTCACGCTCCATACCGTTAGATGCAGTCGGAGGCGAATGGGTACAGATGCCATCACACGACAGCCTACAACAATCTTTAGTATATCACACTAATATGCTTTCTAGCCATGTGGCTAGACCATGGAACTGACAAGTCATCTGTTTTTAATCCGATACGCGCTCCATCTCCCCCGTCTCCGCGTATGTCATGGTTTAAAAACCAGCCGGGAGCACGAACCAGGTGGGAACCGGCACAGAACTCTGTGGTGACCTGGGTTACCCAGACCTGTCAGCGCGGGCTGACCCAATTGCGGAGAGCTGGCCCAACTGGAGCTAGTTGGTCTGGGTGGAATAGCACTGCCGAATGAATGCCAGTGCCTCCTCCCTGCTGTTCAGGCGGCCGTCGAGCTGGGCGTCCTCCACCGCCTGGAGGATCTCCTTGAACAGCGGACCGCGCGGATACCCCATACTCACCAGGTCCTCCCCGGTGACTAGGCGCTCCGGCCGCACCTGTTCGGGCGGGGTCTCCGCCAGGAACCGGCGCATGAACTCGTAGGCATCGAGGAGGCCATGCGAGGCCAGGCAGTCCAGACGATGAAGTTCCAGGTGTTCGTCGAACTGGGGCAAACGCACAAAGCGCTTCAGGGTGGAGGGGCGCATCTGAAAGACATCTTTGAAGCGCAGGTGATTGGCCACCAGCGCCGCGATCTGTTCAGTGTCGTCATTCGAGAAGCGCAGCCGCCGGCAAATCTCCTCGGCCATGCGCGTGCCCATTTCGACGTGGTGGTCGAAGCGGATGCGGTCGCTGGCCGCGTTGGCCGGGCTGAACGTCGGCGGCTTGCCCACGTCGTGGAGCAGGGCGCCCCAGGCCAGGGTGGCAGAGCAGCCGGACGGCAACCTCTCCAGCATCAGCCGCGTGTGGATCCAGACATCGCCCTCGGGGTGGAACTGTGGGGGTTGCTCGACGCCCTTCATTCGGCTCACTTCGGGCAGCACCGCCGCGAGCAGGCCCGCGTCATGCAGCAACTCAAATCCGCGGCGGGCCGCGCCTTCGGTGAGCAGCTTGGTGAGCTCGTCGCGCAGACGCTCGGCGGAAACCTGGTGAATCTCCCTGGCCTGCCCGCGAATGGCCGAGAAAGTCGCCGGCTCGATGGCGTAGCCGAAACGCGCGGCAAACCGTACGGCGCGCACCATGCGCAGCTTGTCCTCGCGGAAACGTAATCCAGGTTCGCCGATGGCGCGCACCAGCCCGGCACGCAGGTCGGCGCGGCCGCCGACCAAATCGAGTACCTGGCCGGTTCTGGGGTCCATCAGCAGGCCGTTGATAGTGAAGTCGCGCCGCTGGACGTCTTCTTCCGGCCGCTGGGTGTAGATGACATGGTCGGGATGGCGTCCGTCCGAGTAACCCACATCCGAGCGAAACGTAGCGACTTCAACCTGCGCGGGAGCTTCGCCGGCGGACTTGTCCACTACCAGGATGACGCCGAATTGCGCGCCCACGGCAATGCTTTGCGGAAAAAGCTGCTGCACGCGGTCGGGTGTCGCGTCGGTCGAAACGTCGTAGTCGGTGGGCTCGCGGCCCAGGACCAGATCACGCACACACCCGCCCACCAGATAGGCCTGATGGCCCGCTTCGCCCAAAACGCGGCAGATTCGTTCGGCCAGCTCGCGGGGAGTCATGGTCTGATTATGAAACACCCGCCGCTAAGTAGCAAAAAAGTAGCCGATTGAAAACGTCGAAGAGTTCGGGAGTCAGGACGGAGGACCGCTCTTTTCGTTTTCCTCAGACGACGCGGAGGATCAGGCACGTGATGTCGTCGTGCTGTCGCGCCGCGCCGACAAAGCCGTCCACAGCGGCCATCAGACCCGTGAGCGCATCGTCGGCGCTCGGGCCGGGCACGGCCGTGGAGCCCGGGCCGGCCACGCGGAAATGTGTCTCCAGGCGTCGCTCACCGAATTCCTCACCCTCCTCATTCACCGCTTCGACCACGCCATCGGTGAAGACGACCAGCAGGTCACCGGGAGCTAGTGTCACACAGGCGGAATCGTAGCCCGCGCGCGGCTCGATGCCGAGCGGCAGGCCACCGGCCTCCAGGCGCTCGAAATCCCCTGCCGCCCGACGCAGCAGCGGGGTGTTGTGTCCGGCGTTGATATAGGCGAGCGCGCCGGTCGCCCGGTCGAGTTCGGCGAAGAAGGCGGTGGTAAAGCGGCGTCCCTCGAGGCTGTGGGCGCAGGAATAGCGATTCAACCCCGCCACCAGTTCGGCAAGCGAGGTAGGCAGTGCAGCCAGAGCCCGCAGGCTGGCCTGAAAGGTGGCCATGAGCAGGGCGGCGGGCACGCTTTTGCCGGCCACATCGGCCACGACCACCAGGAGACGTCTCCCACCGGGCACGCTGCCCGAGGTGCCGTCCGCTGGGGGACGAAAGAAGGCATCGTAGTAGTCTCCCGCGACGGTGTTGGCCGGCCGGGTCGCAAACGCGATGTCCACGCCCGGCACAACCGGCGGAGCGTCGGGCACGAGCCAGTGCTGGATCTCGCGCGCAATTTCCAGATCGCGCTTCATCGTAACGCGGTCGGCCAGTTCGAGCGCCAGCAGGAGAAACAAGGTGAGGGCAGCGAGGCCACCATACTCGCCGACTCGGATTTGGAAACGCTGGCCGTATCGAAACTGAATGCCAGAGACAACCAGCAGCGCGACAGCCACCAGCAGCAGGACGCGCCGCGCCGGAGACAGCTTCATCAACAGGGCCCAGAACAACCCCCGCGCGGCATGGAAGGGCCGCCGCCAGCGCGAGGCGCGGCGCACAGCCTCCCAATCGACGTCCTGCGAGTAGAGGCCGTAGCTAGCGCGCGCCTCGGAAGCAAACTGCGCCCAGAGTTCCTCGAGTGCGAGGCCCTCGGTCACGCGCTGCCAGAAGTTGCGCGCGCGGCTGCCCAGTCGACCGAATGTTTCTCGTGCCGCCATGCGTCAGGATTATACGGCAGAGGAGCCCGGCGGGGGGGCAAGCAAGTAGCTTTCAGCTTTCAGCTTTCAGCTTTCAGCTTTCAGCTTTCAGCTTTCGGCTGTCCAGTCGCCCTATTCTTCCTCGCTGCTGCGCAGCGAGCCGCCGAACTGGATCTTCGAGAAGCCGAAGCGGTCTCGCAGGCGGTCAGTGGCGCGGGCTAGGCGCTCGAGCTTTTCGCGGCGGCCGGCATCGAGCAGGTCGAGTTGGCGTGCGCCGTGGGTCAGCGAAGCCAGTTCGACGCCCAGCAGGCGAATCTTCCGTCGCCGGTGCCAGTGCTCGGCGAAGAGTTTCCGCATGGTGCCCAGAATCACGGCGTCGAGGTTGGTAGGTTCCGGCAGCGTTTTCGAGCGCGTGATGGTTTGAAAGCCTGCGTAGCGGATGGTCAGCGTGAGCGTGCGCGCCTCGAGCCCCGCGTCGCGCAGGCGCTTGGCCACCTTCTGGCAGAGGTGACTCAGGGTGGAATCAAGTGCGGCGCGGTCGTCGGTATCAGAACCAAAAGTGTGGTTGGCCGAGATCGACTTCGGCTCGGCGTCCACAAAAAACTCGTAGGAATCCTCGCCGCGCGCCTTGCGGTAGAGCGCCGTGCCCCACAGGCCGAAGACTTCTTCCAGCTTTTCTTGCGACACCTGGGCCAACTGCCCGACCGTTTCGATCCCGAGCGACTTCAGCGCCGCTTCAGTGACCTTGCCGATGCCGGGAATCTTGCGCACCGCAAGCCCGGCCAGGAAAGCGGCTTCGCTGCCCGCCGGCACCCAGAGTAGGCCGCGCGGCTTGGCTTGATCGGACGCCACCTTGGCAACCAGGCGCGTGCGCGCCAGCCCCGCTGAGCACGGCAGGTGCGTGGTGTCCCAGATTTCGCGCAGCAGCTTGTCGGTCGCGCCCAGCGGCGCGCCGTGCAGACGCTCGGTGCCGGTCCAGTCGAGGTACGCCTCGTCAATCGAGACTATCTCCACCACGGGCGAATATTTCGCGAGGATGGCGGCGAGGCGGTCGCTCCATTCGGCGTAGAGCTCATGATGGCCGTCGAGGAAAACCGCGTGCGGGCACAGCCGGCCGGCGGTGCGCAGCGGCATGGCCGAGTGGATGCCGTACCGCCGGGCTTCGTAGCTCGCCGCACTGACCACGCCGCGCTGGTCCGGTTGCCCGCCCACGACGACGGGCTTGCCGCGCAGCTCGGGACGCGCCAGCAATTCGACCGAAACGAAAAACGCGTCCATGTCCACATGCAAGATGGATGTAGAGGAGGCAGAGAAGAGAAAGGAAGCAGGGGATTCAGAGGACGCTTGCGTGGCGGTCGCCACCGCGCTCTCAGCGGTGTCGTGCTTGGCGCGGAAGCGGGCCAGCTTGGGCATCGCGTGGATTCCAATCGCTAAGATACACCGGCGCGGAGCCCCTGCGAAACACCATCCTGCTCGGACTAAGCGCGCTCAGCGGCCAGAACGCGCGGGATGCCGGCTAGATCCTGCGTGACGCTGATGCGCGACCAGCCGCGCGATGCCGTGACCAAACCGTCCACGTGCTCCAGCGCATTGTAACCCAACTCCAACACCAGGACGCCGCCGGGGACCAGCAACTGCTGCGCCTGGCCGATGAGCGGCTCGTAAATCTCGCAGCCCCGCTCGCCGGCGAACAGCGCCTCGGCCGGCTCGTGTTCGCGGACCTCGCGTGGCAACAGTTCGGCTTCGCTGCGTCCGACGTAAGGAGGGTTGCTGACGATCAGGTCGAAAGGCAATGAGGAGAGATGAGTGGCTGGGGGCGGGTCAAAGAACACGTCGAGCAGGTTGCACTCGATGAAGTGGATGCGGTCGGCAATGCCGTGACGCGCGGCGTTGCGCCGCGCCACGGCAAGCGCCGCGGGCGAAATGTCCGTGGCGAACACTTGCGCCTGGGGCAGTTCGCGGGCCAAGGCCACCGCGAGGCACCCCGAACCGGTGCCCACGTCAGCCACGCGCAGGCCGGCGCCGTCGAGCGCCGGCCGTTGCCCGCCGCGCAGGTTCTGTTGCCCGATCCGGGCAAGGGCCACTTCGATTACGTGCTCGGTTTCCGGCCGCGGAATCAGCACATCGGAGGTCACTTCAAACTCCAACCCCCAGAACTCCTGTCGGCCGGTGAGGTATTGCGTGGGCACTCCGCCAACGCGCCGCGCGACGAGGCCGAAATATTCTTCGGCCTTCCCTGGATCCACGAGCTCTTCGGGATGCGCGTAGAGCCAGGCGCGGTCGCACCCGAGGACGTGCATCAGCAGCAGCTCGGCCGCCAGGGTGTGCGACGGGACGCTGCCCTCGCGCAGCCGCGCCATGCCTTGTTTAAGCGCACCGCGAACGTCTATGGCTTCCGATTTGTGAGCGGCGGAGTGCACCGGCGGGCGGCTCACGCTTCGATGAGTTCCTGCTTGAGCCGCTCGGCCTCGTAGTGGGTGACCAGCGCGTCCACGAACGGCTCAAGCTTGCCGTCCATCACGTTGCTGAGCTGGTGCAGCGTCAGGTCGATGCGGTGGTCGGTGACGCGGTTTTGCGGGAAGTTGTAGGTGCGGATTTTCTCCGAGCGGTCGCCCGACTTGATCTGCCCGCGGCGCTCCGCGGCGATCTGCAGGTGCTGCTTTTCCTGCTCCAGCTCGTAGAGCCGCGCGCGGAGCACGCGCATGGCCTTGGCACGGTTCTTGATTTGCGATTTTTCGTCCTGCTGGGAGACCACGAGGTTGGTGGGCAGGTGCGTGATGCGCACGGCCGAGTAAGTGGTGTTCACCGACTGCCCGCCCGGGCCCGAGGAGCAGAACGTGTCGATGCGGATGTCCTTTGGGTCGATCTTGATGTCGATTTCGTCGGCTTCGGGCAGCACCGCCACGGTCGCCGCCGAGGTGTGGATGCGGCCTTGCTGCTCGGTCTGCGGCACCCGCTGCACGCGATGCACGCCGCTTTCGTACTTCAGCTTGGAATAGACCTTCTCGCCCTGGATGGCCGCTACAACTTCCTTGAGGCCGCCCTGCGACGAGGGCGAGCTCTCCAGCACCTCGACGCGCCAACCCTGCGATTCGGCATAGCGCGAGTACATACGGAAGAGTTCCCCGGCAAACAGCCCGGCCTCTTCACCGCCCGTGCCGGCGCGGATTTCGAGAATGACGTTTTTCTCGTCGTTGGGGTCGCGCGGCAGCAGCAAGAGCTTCAACGCGCGCTCGACGGCTTCCCTGCGCTCGGCGAGATGGCGCTCCTCGTCGTGGGCGAGCTGCTTCATCTCGGGGTCCGCGGCTTCGAGAAGCATCTGCTTGGCCTCGCGCAGGCCCTTTTCGATCTGCTTCCACTCGCGGTACTTGGCGACGACTTCGGCAAGGTCGGCGTGGGTGCGGGCGAGCTTCTGGTAGCGCGCCGAATCACCCAGCACTTCCGGCGAAGAGAGCTGCTGGGTGAGCTCGTTGTAGCGCGACTCGATCTGGTCAAGTTTTTCAAAAAGCGTCAGCGTAACCATGGAATCCTGCTCCGTGCCTCAATGGCAAAACACAAAAACCGAAACCTGAAACTCAAAACTTGGAGGATAGACAACTGCGACGACCCCGCAGTACAGGGCCAAGAGGAGGCTAGCTAATAAAAGGGGGCAAACATCGCACCAAGACCCTTCATTAGAATAGCGGCTAACCCGCGGAAAGTCAACGGAAGTAACGGCCTGGTCTCCGTTGCTGTACTAGACTCCGCTGTACTAGGATAGGTTTTCCGCACATGAGCAAAGTGCTAACTTCCGCGCAGCCCTCCGCTGCTCCCGCTGCCACAGGCGACCTGGGCATGCTGGGGGGCTTCTGGTATCCGGCGCTGCGCAGCAGCCGGATCCACGGCCGTGCGCTGGCGACGGCTATGCTGCTCGAAGTGCCGCTGGTTCTCGGCCGCGACGCTCAGGGCCGCGCGTTTGCCCTGCGCGACGCCTGCCCGCACCGCGGTATGCCGCTCTCGTTCGGGCATTTTGACGGCGCACAGATTGAGTGCTGCTACCACGGCTGGAAATTCGATGCGCATACCGGCCAGTGCCGCGAGATTCCTTCGCTGACCGCACGCGACAAACTGAAGCCTGAGCGCATCTTCGCCGGCAGCTTTCCCTGCGAGGAGCGCGACGGCTACTTCTGGGTTTACATGCCCGATCCCGGTGCGAGGCCCGGCACCGCCGACGACCTGCCGTCAGCGCCGCAGCTGCCTACTTTCAGTGGGCGCTATCGCTTGACGCACCTCTGGGCCGAGCTGCCCTGCCATGTGGACCACGGCATCATCGGGCTGATGGACCCGGCACACGGCCCCTTCGTGCATCAGTCCTGGTGGTGGCGCAGCCAGGACAGCATCCGCGAGAAAGAAAAGCTCTTCGAGCCGATTCCGAACGGCTTCCGCATGAGCGCGCACGCGCCGTCGGCCAACAGCGCGCCGTACAAATTGCTGCGCGTGTACGGCGAGCCCATCACCACGACGATCGATTTTGTGCTGCCCAACATGCGCTTCGAACAGATTCGCTGCGGGCGCTACTGGTTTTCAAGCCGCGCCACGGTCACGCCGGTGCGCCGCGACCTCTGCCGCATCGACTTCTGCGCGGCATGGAACATCTTTCTCTGGGTACCCTTCGTCGTCCCGATCTTCCGCCTCTTCGGGCGGCGGTTCATCCGCCAGGACCAGCAGACCATGATCCAGCAGGTTGAAGGCTTGAAGCACAATCCCAACTTGATGCTGATTGACGACGCCGACCGCCCGGCCAAATGGTATTTCCAGTTGAAGGCGGCGCTGCTGGAGGCACGGCGCACCGGCGCGCCGATGCAACATCCCCTCGATGGCCCGGTCATGCTGCGCTGGCGCAGTTGACGCGGCATCCCCCGCAAATGTGTGATCCTGAGCGGAGCCTCGCGCAGCGGGGCGAAGCGAAGGATCCCTCAGAGGAATTCCTCGCCCCGACAGTAGCTTGCGGTGTCGGGGCTCGGGATGACCTCGTTGGGGGGATGGCGCGCTCCCTCGGCTGCGCTCGGGACAAGTACAGCGCGCCGCTACACATACAGGCCTGGAATAGAGGGCGGGCTACCGGAGTTCTTTGAGGTCGAATTCGACCTCAACAGTCTGGCCGTTGGGCGTGAGCACTTCGATCTTCAGGGGCTCGGAGCGGATTTGCGAGGCGTCAAATTCCAAGAGCACTTCGGCACCCTCGAGTGCACCAACAACCGGGTTGGGGCCGGCGAGCCCGCCCGTGTGCAGCGGCCTGCCGCTGGCGTTTCGGGGCGTGATCCGCTCGCCCTGGACCAGGCGGATCGAAAAGTCGCGCCAGAAATCTTCCGGCCGCTCCCGCACCTCGCCCTTGCCGCGCGATGGATCCGCGATGAAGGCGGGATAGGTGGGCGTGAGGTTGATGCGCACGCGCACAACAATCCGGTCAGGGTGGGCGCGGTAGTCCTGCTCGGCCTGCTGCGCGCTGTAGCTGCCCGCAGCCTGGCTCGCGCGCCGCACAACCTGTTCGTACGGCGTGCGGATTTCGATCTCCGCGACGTGTGGACCGGTCTTCGGAAGCGGTGGCCGCTTCAGGTACCGCG
The DNA here is from genome assembly GCA_016201215.1 of Acidobacteriota bacterium. GTDB lineage: Bacteria > Acidobacteriota > Terriglobia > Acidiferrales > UBA7541 > QHYU01. Next base: position 11,072 of record JACQDH010000184.1, read on the forward strand.
CCAGAAACTTGGCCGTTTTCTCGTCATGGCGTTGTCCGAGGAAGTACGCCTCACGAACCGTATGCCCATCGAGCGGATGCTCGTAGGGCAGGGCGGACTGGACGAGCAACAGACTCATCCCAAAGACCATAACGCAACCTAGAGCGGCCCCTGTGACCATCCGGCGCCACCATTGTGTCCAGCCGCGACGGGTCATATGCGCCGCTGGATGTGGGGGAAGTCGAGCCAGACCTTGACGCCGCAGAAGTGTGAGCCTTCGGTGCAGATGGGCGAGGCGATGCCGGCGCGGAGGTGGCATGGCGGGCCGAGATAGCGCGCCAGTTCGGGCTGGACGGAGCGAAGCTGCTGGATCTCTTCCATCGACGCTCGGTAGATCTCTTCCTGCGCGTTGAAGCACGTGCGCATGGTCCACTTGTGCATCAAGTGCAGGAGTGAACCGGACTCAACCAGGCGAATGGCCTTGGCGCTGGGCAGCAGGTAGAGCGCAAACTCGCGCGGAACGCCGCGGTCGAGCAGTTCATTCTTCGCAGCCCAAGCATCGGCCATGGCGCGCTCGTAAACTTCGCGAGCGTGCGCGTTGCCGGCCATGAGCATCGGTGTGATGAAGTCGGGCTGGCGCGTGTCGGTAAGCACCAGCAGCGGGCGCGAGCCGGGCACCATGCGGTGGCGCTGGTCCTGGCTGTCGGCGGTGTGGCTGATCTTCTTGGCGAAGGTGTAGCTGGCGTGCTGGAGCGCGCGCATCATCGGCGCATGCACGCCGACGTTGAGCGTCTCGAGCCGGTAGGTGTTGCGCGCGGGATTGAGCAGACGGTCGATGGCCTCGGCGTCCGGGCAATCCGTCTCGGTGAGGCCGAGCACCGCGCGATAGGCTTCAGCCACGCTGCGCGGCGCGCGCGGCGAGAAGTCCACGAGCTTCGACGTGCGGCCCGCCAGGCGCGCATCGAAGTCGCGCACGAAGGCCTCGCCGTTTGTATCCGAGGTGGGGTGCGCCTGCTGCCATTCGGGCAGATCTTCCATGGGCCCGCTGTCGAAGCGGTCGAAGAACTGCGGGTCCACCTCGCGCACCCGCGCGACCATTTCTTCGATCACCTGGCGGGCCTCGGTCGGAGTGTCTGAAGCCGCCTGCATCCGCCACAGACGGTGCAGCACGATGCCCGACAGCGTGTGCACCAGCGTGGTGAACGCGGCGACCGGAAGGACGTACCGTGCCACTTCGATGGCGCGCTTTTCGGCCTGGCTCTCGACCTTTTGCACGCGCTTGGCGTGCGACTTCGAGCTGAGGTGCCAGATGTCGGCCAGGATCGCGCGCGCGTCGCCCTGCAGCAGCGCGGTCAGCTCGCGGTAATACTCCCAGGCGCGAGCCACCGCGCGTTCGTAGATGGCGCGCTCGGCGGGGCCGAAACGCTCCGAGGCCGGCGGGACGTAGGCTCTGGCGCGGTCCAGGCGCACGTAGCGCTGGCTCTGTTGCTCGGAATTGTAAAAAGGGTGCGCGTGCAGGAAGGACCAGACAAATTGCCGGCTGACGTTTTCCAAGCCGAATTCAAAATACGCGTGCTGATAGACCGTGTGGTGGCCGCCGTAGAACGTCGCCGCGCCGATCGTGAGGCGCTGTTTCTCGGTGATCTCCTCGGGTGCGACAATGCGCGATGAATAGCAGGTGCGAGCGGCGGCAATGGCCGAATCGTAGGGGTGAGCAAAGGAGTTGCGCAGGGTGACGCGCGGCGCGGCAGTTTCCACTTCGGAGTGCGGCGATTCGCCCGCGGAAGTGGAAAAGTGCGTGGCCATTTCCGCGGCATTGTACCACCAGAAGGTCAGAGCGGCCCGCGGACAGAGCGGCGTAGCCGTGGCCCGATGGCAACCGTGTCCTACCGAGCAAAGCATGGCCTTCCGGAGAGATTCCTCGCGGAATTCACCCTGGGCCCTTCGCTTGCGCTCAGGACAAGCTCCGCGAAGGGCCCGGAATGACAGCCAGACAGTCTGACGCGCAAGGAGTTGCTGGACGTTTGCGGAGGTGGGCGCTTACTTCTTGGCGGTCTTCTCGGCGGCCGCTTTCGCGTCGGCGTACTTGCGCTGGAAGCGCTCGACCCGGCCGGCCGTATCCACCAGCTTCTGCTTGCCGGTGAAGAACGGGTGGCAGTTCGAGCAGATTTCGACGCTGATGCGGTCGCCCTTCATGGTGGAGCGCGTCTTGAAGGTATTGCCGCAGGCGCAGTGCACCAGCACTTCGTGGTAGTCGGGGTGGATGCCAGCTTTCATGCAGTTTGCTCCAATCCGGTGGCCGGTCTGCGCGACTGTAACGCCGGCTACCCGCCGGCGCTCTCCAAGAGCCGGCCAGATGCCGGCGCTACGTCCTGGCGGTAGGCTGCACACTCACAGTCGCGTCGCTAGACCACGAAACAATCGCTAATGATAGTCGAATTTGCCGGATTTGCCTAGCGCAGCCCGCCCCAAAGCTTCCTCTTCTTGTGCGCGAGCGCGTTTCTTCTTGTCTCCGTGCGCCGACGGGTATAGCTTTGCCGCAGATGCGCGTGGAAGTCGCCTTCGAAACGGAAGAGGCGGGCGAGAAGCTGGAAATCCCCTGGGAGAGCACGGACCCGGCCGATTGCTATGTCGATTTGCGCGCGGACGCCAAGGCGCTCGACCGCCTCGAGCCGGCGCGGCGACATCCGCCGCTGCGGAATTTCCTGGCTGCGGTCAACAGCGGCGACTCGCTGTTTTCCACGGCACGGTGCAAAACTTGGGTCACCGAAAAAGACCCGGCAACGAGCGAACCAGCCGGAACAGAGGCTTGCGAGTTTGCCTCGCGCATTGACCTGATCTTTGCGGCGGAGCGGCCCAACTTCGACCGGAACCACTACGCCGGCCTGACCCAGCGTCTCCAGGAACTGCTGGCCCGCGAGCCCGGCCCGGACACACAGCGCTGCGAGTTGCGCGTCCGTCCGTGTCACTTCCGCGCGCCCGACCGCCGGGGCTCCTGCCTGCGGATTCTGCTCTATGCCCGCGGGGCCACGCCCGAGCAGGCCCGGCTGCGCTGGGGACTCGCACTCGCCCGCATCCAGCAGGCGGTGCTGTTTGTCTCCCGCGTCCTTCGGCAGCAAATCGCACAAGCCTCCTAAGAAACTCCCGTTCACCGCCCGGGTGCGCCGCATGACCTACAGCCACGCACAAAGACTCGGGACCGCGAAAGGGATGGGATCAAGAAGAGGCCTTTGCCCTGAGAAGAGTCAGGAAACGCCTGGCGGAAAATGCTGCTCAGGAAACGAACGCGCAGCCCACGCGCGCCGTCTTGCCCTCGGCGCGCAGGACGTAGAGCCGGCGCAAGCTGACCCGCACGGGAGGAAGAATCGGCACGTGCAGAACCGCATTGAAGGAGGCGGGCAAATCTTCGGGCGCATCGGTCTGCAAGGCCACGCCGCCATAACCGAGGTCCAGCACGCGGGCGGTCTTTTCGGTGATCTCGCCCAGCAAGGCGTAGGCGTGAGTACCCCCGAGTGAAACGCGCTCCCACTTCCTGCGTTCGGCATGGGCGCGCTCTGCAGGCGGCACCGGCGCAGCTTCCCGCGCGCCTACGGCGGGCGTCGGGGGAGGCGTGGGTGGGACCTCGCGCCTGAGTGGGGCTGGCTCGGGCCTCTCGCCCGCTCCGACCCGGTTGGATTGTTTCAGTTGATAGAGGCGCTCGTCGGCCACCCGGATCAGCACATCCTGCTCGTCCCCATCCTGCGGATAGACGGCCAAGCCATAATCGAGGGCGAGGGTCACGTCGAGCTTCATCGGCTCGATGGCGGATTGATAGATGCTGCGCACACGTCGGCTCAGCGTGGCAGCCTGCTCGGTGTCCGACTGGGGCAGCAGGAGAGCGAACTCATCACCGCCGATGCGGAAGGCATAGTCGGAAGTACGCAGAGATTTGCGCAGCGTGGTGGCGGCAGCCTGCAGGGCCAGGTCGCCCTGCGGGTGGCCGTAGCGGTCGTTGACCTCCTTGAACCGGTGCAGATCCATCATCACCAGTGCCAGGCTCTGGCCAAACCGGCGAGCGCGGTTCAACTCCTTGTCGAAATACTCCACGAACAATCGCCGGTTGTAGAGGCCGGTCAGCGGATCGGTGGCGGCATTAATCTGGAGCTTCTTCAGCTCCGCGTATTCCATCAGGATGGGCACGCGGAGGAAATTGGCCGCGGCCAGCACGTCCACCATGGCAGTCTTGAGCGAGATGGGCTGGCCGAGGCTCTGGGAAAGCTCCTCGCGCCGCGCCAGGATCTGGTCCCAATAGCCCAGGCTCTGCGCGTCGGACAGGTCGAGTTGCGCTACCGTGCGGAAGAAGCGCTGCAGGAACTGGCCGCGCGCGGGCCGGTCCAGAGTTTCCAGCGTTTCAACGAGCAAGCCGAGAAAGGCATCCTCGGCGGGCAGTGGCGTTCGCGTGGGGTCGGCGGGGCTGGGCATCACCACGGTCCAATGGCTTTCCAGCTTACCCCAACGGGGGATTGGGATAGCAGATAAGTCCACGGGATATGGAGCAAGCCGGGTGCCATCACCTCTCGGCGACTTCAGGGGCTACTAGATTCCACCATGGGTCGCCATTTGTTCAACTTTTGAAGAAACCCGATTCGCGCCGGGGAGCCTCGGCGCGCGGATGGTTCAATTCTCCACGCCGCGAAACGCAAGTCATTTCCTATTTTGTGCCCGGGCGTTCTCTGTCCTGCCAGCGCGTATCGGCTACGCACCGGTTCAATCCAGCGGCTTGAGGAACTCGACCCCAACCAATTGAAGATTACCCGCGGCCTGCTGTCGCCGAACCCAGGCTTGAATGGGCGGCGTCTCGGGGGGTAGCACTCCGGAGGCCAATGGAGGCGGCGCGGGGATCGTCAGGGTAACGGGGTAGTCGGTGCGCAACCCGCGCGGACTCGCCAGAAACGCACCTCTGGCGCTGATATCCAGCGTTCTTGTCAGCTCCAAGAAATCTGCCCCGGAGGCATCCACACCACGGATGTATACGGGGACTTGCAGGTGGATTCGCGGAGAGCGACGTCGCTCAGCGGGGTGCAAGCGCATGTCGTGTGCCCCTGTGCAAATCTTGTTGAAACTCGTTGGGTAACCGGCCCCAATTGCCCCAGATCGGTAGTACTTTCGATCTAGTACCACGGTAAACCAGCATATTACTTGCCAGAGAGCAGCCGAGAACCACACTGTAGGATTCTGTTGCCCTGCAACAACTTACCAACTGGGCTGGGTTGTGGAAAACTATTTCCACTTTGCCGAGGAAGAACAAGGTTCCACAGGTTTTCTACATATATGCAAATAGGACGCATTTACCATTGACACCCCTCCGTGCGTTTGCAAGTATTTAGGGAGTCCCCCGCACGATAAGAACTCCGAGAGAAGGAAAAAGAATTCCCTCATTCCATCTGACGGGCGGAGTGTCCCAGGAGCGTCTCTTGAGGCGTGGCACGGTAGCCGAACAAAGGGGGGGAAGCACCCTCCCACTGAGCCTGGTGGCCAGCCTGCTGGACACTGTGGACCGCCCGCTTTTGGTTTCCGAACGGGGGGGTAAGATCCTGTTTGCCAACCAGCGGGCACAGCAGTGCCTGAGCTCGCGCGGCATTTCCGCACCCACCCAGGCCAACCTCTTCGCTGACCTGCTCCACATTGACCCCAAGGTGATCTTCGGGCAGATGGAAAGCGGTGAACACGAGGTGGATCTACTGGTGGACTGCCCGGATGGCCAGGCGCGGGCGCGCCTGCAATGGCTGCCGGAGTCGGACTGGCTGGTGGTGCGCGTGGACGGAGCTGTGGACGCGGCGGCCGACCGCGCCGAAGACCGCGAGGGAAAGCACACCGTCCAGGAACTGCTCCAGGAACGCGAGATCACCTACCGCAACCTGCTGGCTGCCTATCTGCGCCTGCAGGAAGTGACCCGCCAGAAAACCGTCTTCCTAGCCTCGGCGGCGCACGAACTGAAAACGCCGCTGGCCGTGATCAAGGGCTACTACGACTTGCTGCTTTCCGGCTCGCTCGGCAAGCTGACCGAAAAGCAGCGCGACATCCTGCAGGAGTCCAAGGAGAGTTGCGAGCGGCTGGTGCGCCTGGTTTCGATGTTCCTGAACTACTCAGCGCTGGAGAGCGGCAAGCTGGTGCTGCACCTCCGGGAGAACGACCTGCGGGATTGCCTGACCGATCTGGTCACCCGCTGGCAGGACGCTTTCCACCGCAAGCACGTGCGGCTGGAGACGCGCTTCGACAGCAACCTGCCCCTGTTCAAGTTCGATTATCAAAAGGTGCAGCAGACCGTGGCCAACCTGCTCGATAACGCGCTCAAACATACGCCGTCGGGCGGGAGCGTCACGCTCAGCGCCGAATCGCATTTCTGGGAGCGCCGTGTTACCGAGGAAGTCCCCGCCAGCGATCGGCGCCGCGAGCGGGTGCCGCAACCCAATAGCGTCAAGGTGGCCGTCTCGGACACAGGCCTGGGTATCGCCGCCGAGCATCACCAGGAGATCTTCGAGGACTTCGTCCGCGTGGACCGCAGCTCCTCGGGCATGGGCCTGGGCCTGGCCATCGCCAAGCGGCTGGTGCAGGCGCACCGCGGAAAAATCTGGGTGGACAGCGAACCGTGGCAAGGCTGCACGTTCACGCTCCTGCTGCCCATTGACCTGCAATAGCTGCAATCCGCAGGCCCAACGAAGGCAAAGGATGGAAGCGCATGGCTGACAAAGAAAGAATTCTCGTGGTAGACGACGAGCCCAGCATCCGCAAGTACCTGCAGACGCTGCTCGAGGTGGACGGGTTCGAGGTGGAAACCTTGAGTTCCGGCAAAGAAGCCCTGGAGCGGATCGGCCAGGGCCACAAACCCGACTTCGTCATCTTGGACGTGCTCATGCCCGAACTGAACGGGCTGGAGACCCTGCGCCAGATGATGCAGATCGACCATTCGCAAAACATCATCATGCTCTCCTGCTCGAACGAGGTGGGCACGGTGGTGGAGGCCATTCGCCTGGGCGCGGTGGACTACCTGACCAAACCGTTTGAGAAGACCGAGCTCGACGCGGCCATGCTAAAGTGCCGACAGAAAAAGCAACTGCGCGCCGAGAATGCCGCCCTGCGCGAATACTGCGACCAGCTCACCGAGGACCTCTGCTTCCTGGCCGCCAGCCCGCAGATGGTGCGCATCCGCCAGCAGATCCTGCAAATTGCTCCGGTGGACGTGCCCGTGCTGATCACCGGGGAAAGCGGGGTGGGCAAAGAGGTGGTCGCGCGCATGATCCACCTGCGCTCGCTGCGACGCAGCCAGCCGTTTGTGAAAGTCAACTGCGCCGCGCTTCCCGGCGAGCTGCTGGAGTCGGAGCTGTTCGGCTACGAGCAGGGCGCTTTCACCGGCGCGGTTCGCGCTAAGCCCGGCAAATTCGAGCAGGCCAACAAGGGCACCATCTTCCTGGACGAAATTGCGGAGATGAGCCCGCACCTGCAGGCCAAGCTGCTGCACGTCCTGCAGGATCACCAGTATTCCCGGCTGGGTGCGCGGCACGTCGTGCGGGTGGACGTGCGCGTACTCGCGGCCACCAATATGGAAGTGCACGCGGCCATAAAGAACGGCCAGCTCCGCGAGGACCTCTACTACCGGTTGAACGTGCTTTCCATCAACGTCCCGCCGCTGCGCGAGCGCACTACCGAGATTCCCTTGCTCTTCCGCCACTTCCTGAAGCAGTACAGCGAGAAATTCCAGAAGGAGGCTCCCGAGCCCTCCTCGCACCTGCTCGAGGCGGCCATGCGCTATCCCTGGCCGGGCAACCTGCGGGAGCTGGAGAATTTCGTGAAGCGCTACGTCATCCTCGAAGACGATGAAGGCAGCCTCCGCGAATTGCTGGAGATGGCCGCGGCGCGCCAGCGCACCTCGCCGCGCGAAGAAACGCCGCCGCCGCGCGAGCAGGGACTCAAGGCGCTGGTGCGCAGCCTGAAGGATGAAGCCGAGATGGAGGCCATTGCCGACGCGCTGGAAAAGACGCACTGGTGCCGCAAAGACGCCGCGCGCATGCTGGGCATCAGCTACAAGGCCCTGCTCTACAAGATGCGCCAGTTCAATCTGGATACGGGGAAGTCCTCGCGCTCCGCGCCGGCCACGCCGGTGGTACCGGTGGGCCCCAACGGATAGCGGCAGCGCAGTTTGCAATCTATTGCATATTCAGGGCACAGGGGTTGTAAATAGGGCTTCCGATGCGTCCATCACTGGTCTAGGATTTGAGGCGACCAGGGTCCTGCCGCATGGGCAGTGAGGAACGCTCCACCGCGGGCGGTCAAACGGCTTGGGGGGCAATGGCTTCTGCTTTGTTTTAAGGGGCTTGCCAGCGGTCCGGATCCGGATACTCTAGTCTAAGAAGTCTGACACGGAATCGCAGTTTCAGACTTCTAAGCGGGCAGCGGTTTCCTTTTGGAACCGTGATTGCTAGGTCTTGGCGTGGGGGATGGTCGGCCTCAGTTTCTGCAGAGAGGACGCGGGGAATGACGGAGCGACGTGCGGCTCGCCGATACGATTTATCCCTACCGGTCATCATCCGTGTGCCTCTCGACCGCGAATCGCCCACGCGCAACGGCAAGACCCGCGACATCTCCACGCGCGGGGTTTATTTCACTCTCGATCAGGACCTGGAGGCCGGCACGGAGCTGGATATCACCCTCACGCTTCCGGCGGAAATCACTCGCGGCACCGAGGTCTTCGTGCGCGCCCAGGGCAAGGTCGTGCGCGTGGAGAAAAAGAGTGACGATGCCTCCCCGCGAATCGGCGTGGCGGCGGTTATCGAGCGCTACGACATCATCCGCGGCGAGCCGGCCCGCATCTGAGCCCACCGCGTAAGCCCCCCTCGCGTCCCTAGCTTGTTTCCACACGCACTGTTTTCGCGCAGAGTTCGTGCGCGGCGTCATGCAGCATCCCACCCGATCGCGGTCCTCGGCCGGGAAAGAGAACTTTCTGGGTGGGGGGTGCGGGCAGCGCTTGCGGCGGCCGCTGGGCTAGGCCTTTTTCTTCGAAAACCGCCGCGCCGCCTGCCGGGCCAGATTTGAGATGGGCCTGGTGAAGGGGAGGGGATCATCCCAGGTGAAGTAAGCCGCTTCCTCCACTCCACGAAAGGAGCCGACCCACTGCCCGAAGGTTAGCTTGCCGTCGCGGTGATAATGGTAGCTGGAAGTCACGTCCTTGTCTTCGACAAACCACTTGCGGCCCTCTTGGAAGGTTGAAGGCGGCACGGGTTGCCCGCTCAGATCCAGGTAGAGGGCGCGGGTCACGTCCATGCCGTTGGTGGCCACAAAGAGCCGGAAGGTCGCGCCGATGCGGGGATTGACGTCGAGAATCTTGTACTGGCCGTTCCGCGCGTCGTAGCGGTGGCCGATGTCAAGGATCCCCCGGTAGCCGACCGCCTTCATCAAGTCCCGGGTGTTCTTGTCCACCGTTTCATTTTTCAGGCAGATGCCCAGGCTGGTCATGCCGGTGTACACAGGGAACAGCCGAATCTTTCTCCCGGTGATCCCGAACAGGCATTCCGACTGTGCGTTGAAATACCCGTTGAACATCCAGACCGTGTCTTCCCCGCCCGGGATGTATTCCTGGAGCATGAGGTTGGGGTGCTCGGGGTTTTCGAGTTTTTCGTAGGCCTCGAGCAGTTTTTCCTTGGTTTCAGCGATGACCATGCGGACCCCCGTGCGCTGTTGCAGCAGCCAAGGATCGATGGCCTTGAGCACGATGGGACAGTCGGCGGTCTGGAGAAAGTCCAAGACGTCCTGCCTGGATTGCGGGAAGGCGGTCTCGGCCGTGGGGATGCCGAATTTCTTGCAGGTGAAATACATCTGCTTCTTGTCGTACAGAGCCTGGGTCACTCCGGGCGGAGGAAGCGGAAAGAGAAAAACCTGCTGCAGGGCCTCGCTCTGTTCGGCCACGAAGACGCTGGACGCATCACCAGTGGGAATCAGGATGGGACGCCCGCCGAGCTTTCGTGCGACTTCGTGCAGAAATTCGAGCGACTCCTGGACGGGCGCGGTGTCAATGTTCCAGATGAATTTTCCCGCGCAGTAGCGCGACCTCAAGCCGGGCGCCGAGGGATTGGCCTCGACGCCATAGACCCGGACGCCGAGCCTCCCGAGGCTGCGGATGATCCCCAGCGCCCCGTAGTCCTCCGCTTTGAGCACCACTACGGGAACGGAAGTGTCGGCAAGGCGCATGAAGGGGCAAACCCCGGGGATCTCTGCTGCGCGAGTTCTGGCCGCGCGCGAAAGGGCGTCACTTCGCCACCGGAATCATCACGATTTCATTGTCTTTGAAAACGAACACGGCCTGAACATCGTCAATGTGCGCAAGGATGTATTCCAAGTCGCGGAGCTGATTGGTCCGGCGGAGATAGTCCACGCTCTTGCTGCACAGGAAGCCGTCGGGCGGCGCCCCGCTCCAACGCTGCACCACTTCCTCGGTGGTGCGCGTGGCTGGTTCGTAGCCCGCCTGGATCAGGCCTTCGGCGATCCAAGCACAGCACATCTGGTCCTCCTCACGGAACTCGCCGCGGCCGCCGGCGCCAATCACGGCAATCTTCTCGTGGCGCCCAGCCAGGTACCGGATCGTGGCACTGTGATTCCGCAGGCAGGCGATGTAGCCGCCCTCGCAGCCCCGGGTCTCGTGGATGAGCGAGGTTCCCGAGGTGGTGAGCAGGATCATGGGACGCTGAAAATCGGTGCGCAGAACAATCTCTGCCGGGCTGTTGGTCATGTCGAACCCGTAGGGCATGTTCCCGCCGAGTTCGCCGACCAGGAGCGGATGAGGAAGCTTGGCGGCCAGCGGCACGGCTGCTTCGAGCGAGGGCGTGGGGAAGCAGCGCCAGCCCTTGGCCACGGCCGAAACCGCCGTCGTGGTCGCGCGGATGACGTCGATGGCCACGATGGCGTGGCCGTCTCGGTACTTTTGTGCACTTTCCGGAAAGCAATCAACGACGACGGTTGGTGGCATTGGCTGGGTCACCTGCTCCGAGATCGCGCCCCCGCTTCAGGCCGACGGGGAGGGTCGCAAGTTTTCCTTCTGAAAAGCGTCCGAATGCAGGCCGCGCCGGTAGATTTCCACCCGCAGGAGTTCCTCTAGCCGAACGTTGCAGAGGTGGACCTCGCGGCCAAAGTGGTCCAGCAGGGCGAACTGGCTGGGCTTGTTCGGGGCCTCGAAGATCACCGTCTGGAAACCAAATTCCTTGGCGAAGCTATCGGCGAACCCGCGGTTGAAGTTGCCGTCATCGTCGAACAGTCCCACACCCTTGGCGCTCTCGCGGCCTTCGACCACCAGTTGCACTGCCCCGGCGTCGAGCCAGCGATGTCCCTGCTCGATCAGCGCGCGCACGTTTTCCTCGGTGAAGGGGCCGGTATGTTTCTTGCCCAGCTCGAACTGCACATCGAGCCCGCGCGCGTGGGCCATCTTGACCACGTCCTTGGCCGCCAGCGGCATCTCCGTAAAGCCCTCGCCGCATTCGATGCGCGAACCCGAGGCCCGCGCAGAGATCCAGGTACGCCGACAACTGGCCCTGCGCAACCGCCACTTCAAAAGGCCCGCCTCCGGTTACCGTCGGCACCTTCCAGCGTTTCGCTGCAGCCACTTTCTTCCGCGTGGCGGCTTCCTTGGCCACCTGCCAGCAGGCCATGGAGATTTTCAGGAGGGACATCAAATGCGAGCTTTGTTCCAAATGGCTGGCCAGGGTGACCGGATCATAGCCGGGATCAAAAGGGCTGGTGCACGGTGGTATTTGGGGAACGCCGATCTTCTGCAAATAATCCCAGGTGGAAATCTTGGTCCTGCGAGCCTTGCTCTTTACCGCTAGCATTTCAGAACCTGCCTTTCCGGCACCCCAGCAGCCCGTCTCCTCTCGTTCCTCCCGATCGACGCGCAAGTTGCATTCCGTCTCCAGCGAGTTCCTCTCGGGCGAATCTCTTCGTCTGGGAGAATTCCTCGGCTTGCGTCAGCCACTTCGCACGGGAGAGCAATCCATCACCTGACTGCTGACCTGGTGCCTTTTCGCCCCGAGTTCCCAAAGCCACCCCGGGGACGAAGTATTAGGAAGACTGTTTACTGCGTCTGGTGAAAAAACCTACTGCGTAACTCCGATTACAAATACTGGCGAAGGGTGGTGGCGTTGTCAAACTGAAAGGGGAAAGCAGGATGCGGCTTGGTCAACCCCCGGCAGTTCCGCCAGGGGGAGAACCCTGCCGGCCTGAGAATTTTGGTTGCAAGACGTCGTGGAGTCGTCCTACCATGCGGCCATCGCGCGTATCCTAAGGAGCAAGGCAATGAACGTAGCCGCGCTGATTGCGTCCCGCAAAGAGGTGTACTCCGTCCGAGACGACTTGACCGTGCACGACGCCGCGCGCTACCTGCGCGACAAAGGCGTGCGCGCGGTCGGCGTGGTCGATGCCGCCGGAAAGCTGGTGGGCGTGGTTTCGCAGAGCGACATCTCCGACAAGGTGGCCGCGGAAAACAAGTGCCCGGCCTGGATGCACGTATCCGAGATCATGACCCGCGAGTTGGTCACTGTTTCCCCCGAGGTCTCCCTCGACGAATGCCTCCGCAGCCTGGAGAAGCACGGCATCTATCACCTGCTGGTGGTGGACGACCGGGGCGGCTACAGCGGCATGATCTCCGTGTCGGACCTGCTCCAGGTGATCGCATCGGACCAAAAAGCTCGCGCGGACCTGCTGGAAGCTTTCATCTTCCCGCAAAGATAAGGCCACGGCACCGCGCAGGCTGCGTCTGTGGTGCGAGGGGAAGCGTAGCTTCCTACGCCAACAATCGCCGGAGCAATTGCTGCAGCCGTGCGCGGGCTTCCTGGTCCATGGCGGTGAAGGCAACGCCCATTCCCTTCCCGGGCAGCGAGTCTCGCACCACCCCGCGTGCGTGAACTTCACCGTCCGGCACCTCGAAGAGCAGCTTGACGACTTCGCCTACTGCGGGCGGCTCGGGCGTCGAAATGAACAGACCGCCCAGGCCCAGCGTGCTGACCCGCGAGACCACCCGCTCGCCGCCGCTCTGCCAGGCCACGAGCATTCCTTTGGGCAATCCCACACGCGGATAGCGCCGGGGCTTGGGCGCGGAGGACCTACCAGGATTCATGTCACCAGCCTAACTCCGCGCCTGTACTTGCGAAAGCAGCCTTGTCCTAAGCCTTAACATACCGCGGACCGGGCCAAGCGGCGGCGCAGCAGCGATCTCGTTTTGCCGTCCAAGTGACAGCCTTCCCTGGGCAAGCCCATGAGTACTGGGAAAGGCCTGGCCCGTAATACGAAATAGTTTTCCACAGGACATGCAAACCGGCGCGGCTTTTGAAATCCCCTCCTGTTCACCTGTAATCGCTTTGTTTTGATCAGGCTACTGCGTCCACCGCAGAACCTTGCACAGTCTGGCGAGCCAATTGCTAAAACGCCTCGTCTTGGAGGTCGCCACAGGGCAAACCTATGTGCGGAATTGTCGGTTATCTGGGATCGCGGCCAGTTGTGCCACTTCTGCTCGGCGGACTGAAAAAGCTCGAGTATCGCGGCTATGACTCTGCAGGCGTGGCCGTGGCTGGAAACGGCCACGGACTGGTGCTGCGCCGCGCGCAGGGCAAACTGGCGCAACTCGAGCAGTTGCTTGGCCTGGATCCGCCGGAGGGCACCTACGGCATCGGCCACACGCGCTGGGCCACGCACGGGCCGCCGAGCGAGCGCAACTCGCATCCGCACACGGACTGCACGCGGCGCATCGCCATCGCGCACAATGGCATCATCGAGAATTATTCCGGGCTGAAAGACCGGCTGCGCGCCGCAGGCCACGTCTTCACCAGTGACACCGATACCGAGGTGATCGCTCACTTGATCGAGACCCACCTGAACGGGGATCTCGCCGCGGCCGTGCGCAAGACCGTCGCCGAGTTGCAGGGCGCGTTTGCGCTGACCGTCATCTCCAGCGAGGACCCGGGGAAGATCGTCGCCGCGCGGCTGGGCGCCCCGGTGATCATCGGCGTGGGAGAAAACGAGAGCTTCGTGGCTTCTGACGTCCTGCCCGTTCTCCCCTACACCCGCCGGGTAGTTTACCTCGCCGACGGAGAGATGGCCGTTCTCCGGCAGGATCGCATTGAGTTCACCGACTTCGCCGGAACGCCCCACCCGCACGCGCCCGAGCAAATCCACTGGGACGCGCAGCTCGCCGAAAAGGGCGGCTTCCGCCATTTCATGCAGAAAGAGATCTACGAGCAGCCGGTGGCCCTCCGCGAGACGCTGCGCGGCCGAGTCAAGCCCGACCAGGGTCGCGTCTGCCTGTGCGAACTCGGGGCCATGGCCGAGGAGCTTTCGCGCATCGAGCGCGTCCACCTGATCGCCTGCGGCACCTCCCTGCACGCCGGCTTGGTCGGCAAGTGGATGATGGAGAGCCTGGCGGGCGTCCCGGCAGAAGTCGATCATGCCTCCGAATACCGCTACCGCGATCCGCTCGTTGACCGCCGCACCCTCGGCGTGCTGATCAGCCAGTCCGGCGAGACCGCAGACACGCTGGCGGCCGGCCGCGAGGCACGCGAGAAAGGCGCGCGCACGCTGGCCATCACCAACGTGCCGGCCAGCACGCTGACGCGCGAATCCGACGCCACCCTGCTGACGCACGCGGGCCCCGAAGTGGGCGTCGCCGCCACGAAGACATTCTCCGCGCAACTGGTCAGCCTGCTGCTGCTCGCCGTGGAAATGGCGCAGCGCAAGGGCCGCCTCGGCGGCCCCGAAGGGCGGCAGTTGCTCGACGAGCTGGCCCGCATCCCCGCGCGGCTCGAACAATTGCTGCAGAGGGACGACGTGGTCGAGGCCATCGCCCGGCGCTTCTATCGCGCCCGCGACTTCCTGTTCCTCGGCCGCGGCCTTCACTACCCCATCGCGCTCGAAGGCGCGCTGAAGCTGAAGGAAATCTCCTACATCCACGCCGAGGGCTATCCCGCCGGCGAGATGAAGCATGGCCCGAATGCGCTGATCGATGGAGACCTCCCGGTGGTCTTCCTGGCCACTTATCAACCCGACCTGGCCGCCTCCGAGTTGCGCTACCAGAAGACCCTGAGCAATATGGAAGAGGTTAAGGCCCGCGACGGCAAGGTGATCGGCCTGCTCAACGAAGGCGATGAGGAGGGGCGCCGCCGGTGCGACGCCGTCATCGAGATCCCGCCGACCCGGGAGCTGCTGCTGCCGCTGCTCGCCGTGGTGCCGCTGCAACTGTTGGCCTACCACATCGCCGTGTTGCGCGGGTGCGACGTGGACCAGCCGCGCAATCTGGCGAAGAGCGTCACCGTGGAGTAAGCGGCTCGGGAACCCGGCTTTTCCTTACGCGGCACGCCGCGCAACCCGTGGTTGCAGGCGACCCGTTGCGAGTCTAAGATTTTCACCCAGAGAAGAACGTGGTGATCCCCCGCACCATCAAGAAAGCCGCCTACGCGACGCTGCCGCTGGCCTGGCGGAAGCGCCTGGCCATGTGGCTCGACCGGCAGCAATGGATCGCCAACCGGCACGAATGGTCCATGCTGGTGATCCGCGACTGGGCCGAGAAGGACGTGGATGCCTACCACAAATTCCTGTGGTCCGAGCACCTCGGCTATGCCAAGTTTTACGACTCGGCCAACAGTTTCGGTGCGG
This sequence comes from Acidobacteriota bacterium, assembly GCA_016201215.1. GTDB lineage: Bacteria > Acidobacteriota > Terriglobia > Acidiferrales > UBA7541 > QHYU01. Next base: position 26,714 of record JACQDH010000184.1, read on the forward strand.
ACAAGATTCTGCCCTCGCGCCGCCTGCTCTTCGAGGATCTGCTCGCGTGCCTCCGGGAACAGGGGCTCGACCCGCGCCGCGACGTGAAGAGTGTTTTCGAGGTGGGCTGCTCGCAGGGCTACCTGCTCCGGTTTGCCGAGACCCAACTTTTTCCGGCCGCCACGGATCTTGCCGGCATCGACATCGATGGCACCGCGATCGAGGCCGGAATAGCCTATCTGTCCGAGCAGGGCTCGAAGATCCGGCTCCAGCGCGCCGACATGTCGGACCTGGAAAACGTTCTGGGCGAAAAATCCTACGACGTCATCCTTTGCGCCGGCGTGCTGCTTTACCTCAAGCAGGAGGCCGCTGAAGAGGTCGTCCGAACGATGCTCCGCCACACGCGGTACGTCGTGGCCATCGCCGGCATCGGCCATCCCGAGGTGGACAACGCTGGCCTGACGGTTTCCGAACCACGCGCCTGGGATGCCGGGATGGTTCACAACATCGACGCCATGGTTGAGAAGGCGGGCGGCAAGGTCCTCCAACGCCGGTGGGAGGGCGCCCACGAGATCAACGGCCAAAGGATTCACTTCGTTTTCTCCTCGGGCAAGGCCGCCGTGGCCCCACTGAGCCCGGCGTCGCCCACAGCCACACGTTAGTCGGAAACTCGGCGAAACCTCCTCGGTTCTTTCCCCTGTACTGCGTTGAACCATCAGCCTCGCTCTGCTTCTTCGCTGCCTTTTCGCTTCGTTTACCCCACTGGGCCGCAGCTGGGAAAACATTTTTCCAAAGTGTGAAATTCTCTTCCTACAAGTCAGCCCCAGCGGAACGCGCGGGAAGGCCTTTCTTTTCTTCCTATCTAATTGAACACACAATAGTTAGTTAAGATTTCCACACAGATTCGGCTTTCAGGCAGGGTGGCGCGACAGGTGCAATATAGGGCATGTACGTCAAGCCTGGGTGAGACCGGGTACCCCGTCCCCAGGAGGGGCAGAATGGCACAGCACAACGGGCGACTGGCTTCCTTTTTCGCGGACGGAATCAACATCCCCGAAGAGGTAATCTTCGGTCATTCCGAGGTCATGCAGGCGGTGCGCCGGACCGTGGAACGCGCCGCGGCAGCCAGCGTGCCCGTCTTGACCCAAGGCGAAAGCGGCACGGGCAAAGAGATCATCTCCAAAGACATCCATCGCCGCTCTCCCTGGTCTCAGGGCCCGTTCGTCAAGGTGAGTTGTCCGGCCATTCCGGGCACGCTGCTCGAGAGCGAACTGTTCGGCTACGAGAAGGGCGCCTTCACCGGCGCGTGGAACTCCAAACCCGGCCGCGTCGAGCTGGCGCACTGTGGCACTCTGTTCCTGGACGAGATCGGCGAGATGGGCCTGCCGCTGCAGGCCAAGCTGCTGCAGTTGCTTCAGGACGGACAATTCAGCCGCATCGGCGGACAGACCGACTGCCAGGTGGACGTGCGCATCATCTGCGCGACCAACCTGAAACTTGATGAGGAGATCGCCGCGGGCAATTTCCGCCGCGACCTTTTCTATCGCATCAACGTGGTCACCATTCAGTTGCCGCCCCTGCGCAGCCGCAGCGAGGACATCCCCACGCTAGCCAGTTATTTCCTTCAGCACTACAGTCAGCGGCACAACCGTCCGGCGCGGCCGTTCTCGCGCGAAATCCTCCAGTTGCTCTGCCAGCACAACTGGCCCGGAAACATCCGCGAACTGGAAAACTGCGTGGCGCGCTACATCATCCTGGGATCCGAAGAGGCCATCTACAACGAGCTCTCCGAGAAGCGCATGGCGCCCATCGCCATCGAGGTCGCCGAGGATGGCTCGATTCCTCTGAAGAAGATCGCCAAGCAGGCGGTTCGCGAGATGGAACGCAACCTCATCCTCCGCGTGCTACAAGCCAACCACTGGAACCGCCGGAAGGCCGCCGAAGTTTTGAAAATCAGCTATCGCGCGCTGCTCTACAAGATCCGCGAGGCGGGCCTGCCGCGCAAGCGCGCACAAAGAAACCCTGTGCCCCCACCGCCCGATCCAGCCGTGCCCAAGGACGTCGCAATTCCCTCCGAGTAAGCCAACGGTCGAAAGCAAAACCACACGGACAACGGGAAGCAAAATCATGGTGAAAGGGAATCAGAAGAAGCTGTCTGTCTGGAACCCCGAGTGGAAGCTGCACGGGCGAAAACAGAGAGAAGGCCGGCCGACCGCGCGCAATCACGGCACTCCGGCGAGTTTAGGAAGAATCTTGGCCGAATGATGAAACACTTTTCATCAAAGTCTCTTGCGGCCGGGGGATGCTACGCATTCTGTTGAACAGAGAAGGCTTAGCAGGCGGAGGGCTGGCAGCAAGGTTGCAGTACAGGATGCTGGGCCATGCCGCATGGGTGCTGCAGTTTGGTGCACGCGGAGCGGCCCAAAGTTTGAAGACACTGAAGACCCCAGTTCGGACCTGACGATGCTCAAGATAGGCGGTCAACGCGTACCCCAAAAAACGCTGCTGCTGGTGCTTGCCGACAGCGTGCTGATTGTCTTCGGCCTGTTAGTGGCCACCACCCTGCGGCAATACCACGGCACCAGCTTCTGGGATACTTTCGATGGCCTGCGGACCTTCGGGCGCTTCCTGCTAATCGTCGTGGTCTGTGAGCTCTCGCTCTACTACAGCGATCTCTACGATTTTCAGATCCTCAAACAGCATAGCGAACTGTTTGTCCGGTTGCTGCGCGCCTTCGGCACCTCCTGTGCCGTGCTGGCGCTGTTCTACTACATCCAGCCGGAATTGAACCTGGGCCGCGGCATCGCGGCGCTTTCGGCTCCAATGATCCTGAGCTTCGCGCTGGGCTGGCGCCTGTTGCTGGACCGGGCCGATGCCGTGCTGCACCGCCCGGAACGCGTGCTGATTGTGGGCACCGGGCCGGCGGGGATCTCCCTGACCCGGGAAATCCTCTCGCGGCCGGAGTTGAATCTCAAAGTCGTCGGCTTTCTGGACGAGAAGGGTGAGAACATCGGCAAGTCGCTGGTGAATCCCGGCATCATCGGAGCGGTCGGCGATGTATTCGCGATCGCAGAGGGGCAAAAGGTGGACCGCATTGTCCTTTCGCTCGCGGAGCGCCGCGGCTGCACGCCCTCGCAGCAGTTACTCCACCTGAAATTCGCCGGCATCCCCGTCGAGGATGCCCACACCTGCTACGAACGCATCAGCGGACGCATCCTGCTGGAGCGTTTGTCGCCGAGCTGGCTGATTCTTTCCGAGGGCTTCCGGAAATCCGGATTCCTGCTGGCCGCCAAGCGCACCCTGGATATCGTCGTCTCCTTGATCGGCTTGCTGCTCGCCCTGCCGGTGATGGCAGGTGTGGCCCTTGCCATCTGGCTGGAAACCGGCCGGCCCATTTTGTTCCGCCAAACCCGGGTGGGTCTCATGGGCCGCCACTTCCAGGTGTTGAAGTTCCGCTCCATGCGCCAGGATGCCGAAGCGAACGGGCCCTCCTGGGCGACCGAAGGCGACAAGCGCATTACGCGGGTGGGCTCCTTCATCCGCAAGTGCCGCCTGGACGAGATCCCGCAATTGTTCAACGTGCTCCGCGGGGACATGAGCCTAGTCGGACCGCGGCCTGAGCAGCCGCACTTCGTGGCCATGTTGCAGCAGAGTATTCCCTTCTATGATCAGCGCCATACGGTGCGACCAGGCATCACGGGTTGGGCACAAATTAAATATCAGTACGGGGCGAGCCTCGAAGAATCCAAGGTCAAACTCGAGCTCGACCTGTTCTACATCAAGCACCTGTCCGCGCTGTTGGACCTCGCAATCATTTTCGAGACAGTCAAAGTGATGCTGCTCGGCCGTGGGGCCAAGTAAGCCCGCGGCCAGGGTGTTCGATTACGGTGCAGCCCGAAGCAGCCGCGACCAGGAGAGGGAAACAAGGTACCCAGGGAAGAGCAAAGTTTTGCACATATTTAACGCCCCCGTGGTGGAGTCAAACCCACAAGGGAAACTGATTGAAAAATAACGGCTTATCGGGATGCAAGATCGAGGGATTGGCAGGCAATTTGCTTTCACATCTGACTAGGAGATTCGGAAGTCCCCAGACGGCGGATAGCCGAGGCGGAATAGGTTCTTCCCCCGGGGACCTAAGGAAACAAGCTATGAGGATCGAAAAGAGACTGGCACTGCCGGTAGTGATCATTCTGTTGGCCGGGTTGGGGCTGGTGTTTCCCACTCGGGCGCAGGGGCAGGGATCCGCTTGGGAGTCCTCCTCGAAGAAGGGCAAGGCCAAAGGGAGCAGCACGGTCGTGGCCAGGGAGATCGCGCCGGGTCCGGCGCCGACCGCGGCCAGCGTCCCTCTGATCAGCCCCAACGAATATATCGTCGGGGAAGCCGACCTCCTGCGCATCAGCGTCTGGAAAGAGCCGGAGCTGTCCCAGAACGTGGTGGTGCGCCCGGACGGCAAGATCTCGCTGCCGCTAATGAGCGAGGTCAAGGTGAGCGGTCTGACCCCGTCGCAGATCCAGGCGATGGTGACCGCACGGCTGAAAGCCTACATCGTAGATCCGCAGGTGACCGTGACGGTCAACGACGTCCGAAGCAAGAACGCTTTCATCACCGGTGAAGTGACCCGGCCTGGCGCCTATCCGTTGCTCATGCCGACCAATGTGCTGCAGTTGATTGCCAGGGCCGGCGGATTTACGCCCTTCGCCACGCGCCGCGGCATTTTTCTTCTGAGGGAAGTCAACGGGAAGCAGGTGCGCATTCGCTTCCCGTACAAAGACGTGATTCGGGGGCAGAAAGACGATCAGAACATCGAGCTGCGTCCGGGGGATACGGTCGTAGTTCCGTGAGGTGAGGTATGAAAGCAAGCATGAGACAAATTGGAGTGTTGTTCGGTCTGTGGGGAGTGCTGTGGATGGGTGTGGGAATGGTTCGCGCGCAGGAGCCGACGGGCACGCAGGGTCCTTCCGCCACGGAGAGCTCCAGTGCGGAGGAGGCGCCGCCGCCGGACGTGGAAGCGCCGCGCTACGTGCTGCTGCTCAACTCGGACCGCGTGGTGGCTATGAATGAGCGGGTGCGCAATCGCTTCCTCTACGGGATGAGCCTGACCCAGGGCTATGACGACGGGATCTTCCCCTCGCCGCAGTCCACCGGGGTGGGCTACACCTTGTTCAACCCGCGCGTCGGTTTCCTCGGCCGCGGCCGGAAGCACGAATACGCACTCCAATATGCCCCGACGGTTGCTTTCTTCAGCCGCTCGGCCATCGGCACACACGCTTATCACCAGGGTGACTTCCGGGTGCGCGGCGATTTCACCCGCCGCTGGGGCTGGGACTTCCAGGTGGCCAGCAACTATGGCGCCTACACCGTCAGCCTGCTTTCGCCGTTCCGGTACAGCGCGATCTCCAATATCGCCGCGGTGGACGTGAATTCGATCCTGCAGGACACCACCGGCGATCGACTGGATGCCAACGCTGCCGTGGGCCTGCGCTGGCAGGTCAGTCGGCGCGATCGCGTCAACTTCACGGGCACCTACAACTACTCAAGTTTCTCGCGCACGGGTCAGGTGGTGGTCGTTCCCCCGAGCGCCTTCACCAACCACTTCCATCGCGGCGCGCTCTCGACGAACCTAGAGCACACGGCCTCCCGGCGGGTGACCTTGTCCGTGTCGCTGAATGCGACGCATACCTTTGGCCGGGTTCCTTGCACCTACTATGGCGGGGCAGCCGGCTTCGCCCTGAAGGTGAACCAGCGCACCGACCTGGGATTCTCCGCGGGTCCGCAGTTCGGTGACCCAGCCTGCACGAGGTCCCGGAGCATCTCCTACAACGGTTGGACCACGTTCCGGATGGGACGGAGCTGGAGCGCCTACCTCACCGCCGACCGGTCGGTGAGCGCGCCGATTCACTCCGTGGGGAATTTGAACCAGATCGGCCTAGATCAGGTCAGCGAATCCTTCTCGGCGGGCTTGGTGCGTCGCGTGCTCGCCGAGCACCTCGAGATGCGGCTGGACGGTGGCTACATCCACTCGTTCAGCGGCAGCAGCGTGCCGAACACCCCAGTGTTCAGCACGCACGGCGAATTCATTTCGCCGCAGGTGGGCTGGGCCTTCGCGCGCACTCTGGCCGTCAAGGCCACCTACCGGCGGATCTACCAGGTCAACAACGCGCGCAACCTGGACCGCAACCAGTTCTTTGTGACTCTGGAGTGGCGGCCCGAGCCGCGTGGCCTGGGTGGACGCTAAGAGTAAACAGGCAGCCGATCCGTACTATGGACGGCACCGAAGCGAAGCTCGAAACTTTTGGTTTGCAGAAGCGCTGCGGAAGAGGATAGCCGAATGACGAGCAATGAACTGTTGAATCAGCCAGTCGAGCAAGTTCGGGAGTACTGGCAGACGGTGCAGCAACGCAAGTGGATGATCTACTTCACTACGCTGGCGCTCACCCTGGCCTCGGTGGTCACCATCGCGCTGCTCCCGGACCAGTATCAGGCCACCACCACCATCCTCGTGGACCCGCAGAAGGTCCCCGATGAATACGTGAACGCGACGATCAAGTCGCCGCTCACCGAACGCCTGCAGACCATCTCGCAGGAAGTGCTGAGCTCGACGCGCCTGCAGGAAGTCATCGACAAGTGGAACCTCTATGCGGAGTTGCGCCAGTCGATGTCCCCGGACCAAATCATCGATTACATGCGCAGCAAGATCAAGATTGATGTCCGGCGCGCGGCGGGCTCCGGCCCCGGTGCCTTCAGCATTACCTACGAGGGCCGCAACCCCGTGGTGGTCGCCCAGGTGACCAATGAGCTGGCCTCTCGGTTCATCGAGTGGAACCTGCAGACCCGCCAGCAGCAGGCCATGGGCACCACGCAATTCCTCAGCGGGCAGTTGCAGGGCGCCAAGCACGACCTGGCGCAGCAGGAAAGTCAGGTCCGCGGATTCAAGATGCAGCACCTGGGCGAAATGCCCGAGCAGGTCCCGGCCAACCTGGGCACGCTAGCTCAATTGCGCGCGCAGCAGCAGTCAAGCCACGACGCGCTGAATCGGCTCGAGCAGGAGCGCATCGAACTCCAGCGCCTGCCCGAGATGGCCGGCCGGTATGGGCGCGCGCCCGCCCCGGCCACCGAGCGCGGCCGGCTGGAAGACGAAAAGATGCGGCTCGAGGGGCAACTGTTTGAACTGCGCCGGCGGTACACCGCAGCTCACCCCGAAGTGGTCGACGCGCAGGCGCGGCTGGAGCGCGTGAACCATCAATTGCGCGCGGTGCCGGCCTCCGAAGACCCTCGGCGGACAGAAGCGGATAATTCGCCCGCGGCCGTGCGGTTGGAGATCATCGCCCGCGAGATGAAACGGCTCGAGGAAGACCAGAAGCGGCTGCAATTGCAGATCGCCGCCTATCAGTCCAAGCTCGACGCCGTGCCGCTGCGCGAGCAGCAGTACGTGGACCTCACGCGCGACTACGACGTCTCCAAAGACAAGTACCGCTCTCTGCTGCAAAAGAAGTTCTCCGCGGAGATGGCCGCCGACCTGGAGCGCAAGCAGCAAGGCGAGCGGTTCACCGTGCTGGATCCCGCGCGGCCCCCGGAGAGACCGATTAAACCCAACCGCAAGGTGCTCATGGCCGGAGCGTTCCTGGCCTCGCTGGTGCTTTCCCTGGGGCTGGTTCTGGTGAAGGAAACTCTGGACACCACCATCAAGGCTGAGCGGCACCTGGCCGGCATGGTGCCCGACTCGGTGGTCCTGCTGGCTTCAATTCCCACGATTATCACCCCCGGTGCCGTGCGGCGGCGCCGTCGCTTCACCGCATTTGCTCTGGCCACTTCGGCGATTGCCTGCCTGCTGGTGGCCGCATTCCTCTGGAAGGTGCATCCAATCCTATGAATTACCTCAATCGCGTCTCCGACCTCGCTAGCAAAGGCTCACTGAACCCGGCGCTGGATCCAAATCGCCGGGAGCGGTCAGTCGCCGATGTGGTTGGCGCCTCCCGGAACGGCTTCAAGCCGCTCCCGCTGAAGGCCGACCCAGACAGCACTTTGGTTTTCGCCACCGAACCCACGGGCTTGGCGGCCGAACAATACCGCCAGCTTCGCCGGAACTTGATTGAGCACTATCCGGAGGGAGCCACGCTGCTGGTGACCAGCCCCGCCCAGGCCGAGGGAAAGACGATGAACGCCATCAATCTGGCTTGGTGTCTGGCCGAATCCGGCGCGCCGACGCTCCTGTTCGAAGCCGACCTGCGGCGTCCCGCGGTGGCCCAAACGCTTCGCTGGACCGTGCCACAGGGTGTCGAAACCGCGTTGAGCGGCGAGGTGGAACCCAAGGCGGTGGTGGGTGCCGCCGACCATCTTCCCCTGCACGTGGCCGCGGTGTCCAAGCCGGTAAAGGATCCCGGCCAATTGATCAAGGGCGCCGGGACACGCAGGTTCATGGACTGGGCCCGCGGGCAGTTCCGCTGGGTGGTGGTGGATGCGCCCCCGCTGCTGCCGGCGGCTGACGCGCTCGAGCTCTGCCCGTTGACCGACGCGACCTTGCTGGTCGTCCGCGTGCGCGTCACGCCCCGCGAACTGATGGAGCGGTCGTTCCAGCTCCTGGGCAGCCGGTTGCGCGGGATCATCCTCAATGAGGCCTCGCTCTGCTGGGACTCGTACCACCGCTACCTGGCCCACTACTACGGCCCGCGATCCAAGTAGCCCGGTAACGGTGCGACCTCGGAAGGCTCGAATCCATGCCCCCGGTTCGGGCTCGGTGGGGTTACACCGCAACAATGGGTGGCGCATTGGTTCGTGCCGGCGCGGGCCGATCGGCGAAACCTCGCCGAGGAGTTTGGCGCCCCGCCGGCAGGATAACCCGCAATGGCTGCGGAGACCCCACAAACCGGCACACTGGCCGATCTAAAGGGCCCCGGGCGGGAGGATGCAGGTGCGACCTCCGCTCCCGGCGCTGCGGCGACCCGGGCCGCGGCACGCTCCGCCCCGAGTGAATTCAGCCAGCTTTACCGCCGATCCTCCCACTTTCTGGGCGGGCAGATTGTCCTCTTCCTGCTGGGCTTTGTCTCCTTCCCCATTCTCGCCCGCATCTTTTCAGTCGCCGAGTACGGCCTGATTGCTCTGGTCCTGAACAGCATCTCCGTGGCTGTGGTCTTCTCGAAGTTCGGCTTGCAGCACTCCGTGCAGCGTTTCTATAAGGAAAACGCGGTCTCGCCAGAACCGGGAGCACTGCGGCGGTACTACTCGAGCCTGTTCGTGGGCGGCGGAGGAATCGGCTTGGCGGTCACCGCGCTGTTCCTGCTGGGCCTCTGGCTCGTGCCGGCGAAACTCGTAGGTCACCACTTGCCGCACCTGCTGGGCTATGCCTCGGCCCTGATTTTCCTCCGCTCCATCACCTCGATTATCACCAACCTGTTGCAGGTCGAGGGGAATACCAAGGCCTTCAATGTCTTGCAACTGAGCAGCAAGGCCGCCACCGTCGCCGTGACCGTCCTGTTGCTGCTCACCTGGAAGGCAACCCCCAGCGTCTTTTTCCTGGGGACGATCGTGGTCGAGGCGGCCGCGGTGTTGGCCATGCTCCCGTACTTAAAGAGCCGCCGCGTCCTCGCCGTGGGAGATTTCCATCTGGAAGCCTTGCGCATGTCCATGGCCTTCGGGTTTCCCATGATGATGACGGAGATTTGCTACCTGTTGCTGGATTCCGGCGACCGCTTCTTAGTGCAGGGTTACCTGGGTGCGCAGGCGTTGGGTTACTACGCCGCTGCCTACAACATTTCCGGCTACGTCCGGGACTCCCTGGCCAGTCCCATCAGCATGGCCTTCTTCCCCCTCTGCATGGAATTGTGGGTGACCAAAGGGAAAGAAGAAACCCAGGCCTTCATCAGCCGGTCCTTGGACCACTTCATTCTGGCCGGCGTGGGTCTGGTTTGCGCAGTGAGCCTGGTCTCCCGCCACGCCATTCACATTCTTGCCTCTCCCAAATTCTCGGAGGCGCATCACCTACTGCCCTATCTGTTGGTCGGTCTTCTGATCGCCTCGCTGGCGATGTTCCTGAAGGTCGCCCTGTTGATTCACCAGCGCACGTACATCATGGTGCGAGTGGTCTTCCTGGCCTGCCTGCTGAACGTGGCGATGAACGTGGTCCTGCTGCCGCGGATCGGGCTGCTGGGCGCGGCCATCGCCACGCTGGTCAGCTACGCCCTGATGACTGGGCTGTTTGCCTGGGAGTCACTGAAGCTGTTGCCGCTGCGGATGGAATGGAAGGCCTGGGCGCGGTACGCGCTGGTCGGGGTTGGAAGCTGGATGGTCGTTTCGCGGATCACCATCGAAGACCTCTTTGTCGATGTAGCGGTCAAGGGAACCCTGAGCCTGACGCTGTATCTCGGCACGCTGTGCCTGCTGGACGCGAAGGTGCGCAGCCTGGCCGCGACGCTGTATCGCGCGCTGTTCGGACGCCGGAGCGCGACTCCGCTCCCCGATCTTTCGCCCACGGGAAAGAGCTGAAGTAGGCAGGCTGAGAGGCTGCAAAGGATGGAACTGAATATGCCGGTCGCAATGATCCTGGGATTGCAGGGAAGCATTCCCATCTTCCTGTATGTAGGAGGCATGATCGCCTTTCTGCTGGCGGCCTTCTGGCGCCCGCAGCTCGGGCTGTATTTCCTGGTGCCCTTGCTGCCGCTGCAGACGGTTCGCTACCGCCTCCACGAATACGTCCTGGGAGAGCAGTTTGTGGACATCGTGCTGCTGGGGATCATCCTGGGGCTGCTCTTCCGCCGGGGCGGCACGGGCTTCATCAAGACCCCGCTGATGCGGTACCTCATGCTGCTCGGCGTGTTCCTCTACATCTCGTTGTGGATGGGCTCGTACTACCTGGGCTCACCCGCGCCGCTGTCGTTCCTGGATCCCCGCGTTTCGGACTGGAAGAACTACCTGGAACTGCCCCTGCTGTTCATCGTGGTGGCCAGCACCGTGCGCGACACCAAGCAGATGAAGATCCTGATTCTGCTGATGGCCGCCTCGTTCCTGCTGGTCAATCGGAGCTTCTACACCACCGTCAGCGACCGCGACTTTTCCAAATTCAGCTACGGCGTCCGGGATGCGGGCACGCTGGGCTACGCGGGGGAGAACGGCCTGGCCGCTTTTGAAGCCTATTTCATGCTGTTCCTGCTCACTCTCTCTTCGTTTCAAAAGCGGACGTGGGTCAAGCTGGGGATTCTCGGGGTCGTCGCCACCGGCATCTATTGCTTGCTCTACACCTTTTCCCGCGGCGGCTATGTGGGTTTCGTGGTGGGTCTGGCCTTTCTCGGGCTGATCAAGGAACGCAAGGCGCTGGTAGCCGTCGTGGTATTGCTGCTGGCCTGGCAGGTGGTCCTGCCTACTGCCGTGCAGCAGCGCATTGCCATGACCTACGACAAGCAAGGGGGCCAGTTGGATCCCTCCGCGCAGACCCGGGTGGACTTGTGGGAAGACGCCGTGGCACTGTTTCACCAGAACCCCATCGCGGGGACGGGTTTCAATACCTACGCGTATCTGGGCCGCGTGGATATCTATAAGGACACCCACAACTACTACTTGAAGGTCCTGGTGGAAACTGGGCTCATCGGTCTGGTGTTGTTTCTCTGGCTGGTGTGGCGGATGTTCGCGCTGGGATTCCGGCTGTACCGCACCGCGGAGGATCCCTTCCTGCAATCGGTCGGGCTGGGATTCGCGGTGCTGATGGTCGGCTCCATCGTGCTGAACCAGTTTGGGGACCGCTGGACCTACATGCAGGTCAATGCCTTTATCTGGGTTCTGCTGGGCTGCGTGGTTCGCGGTCAGATGATTCTCCAGGAAGCGCCGCAGGAGGCGCCTGCCGCGGTCACCCCCATCACCGCTTTGCAGACTCACTCCAGCCGCCCAAGGCTGGCTTGATGCGCCCCGCAGCGGCGTGGACCATGAAGAGCGTCGTGGAAATCGCCGATCCCGCATCGGACGCTCGGGGCCAATCTCCGGAGCGCCCCGGCATGGCGGAGGCCGCGTCCCGGCGCGCCTCCACGCCCGCTTCCGATGCCCGGCCGCACATCCTCTATGTGATCGACGAACTGTGCGAGATGGGCGGCGCGGAACGTGTGCTGCTGAACACCATCCGCCTGCTGCCCCGCGATCGTTTCCGCTGTTCCCTGGTCACGTTCCGAACCGAGCCCCGCCTCGGCATCTTCGAAGATTTTCCCTGCCCTTGGCATCTATTCCCGCTGCGACGCACCTATGACTGGAATGCACTGCGTGTGGCGGCACAAATCCGGCGGTTGATCCGCGCCGAGCGCGTTCGCATCGTGCATACGTTCTTCGAGACCTCCGACCTGTGGGGCGGCCTGGTGGCCAAACTGAGCGGCTGCCCGATTCTGGTTTCCAGCCGGCGCGACATGGGCATCTTGCGCCAGGCCATGCACCACCGCGCGTACCGCCTGATCAATCCTCTGTTCGACCGCGTGCTGGCGGTCTCCGAGGAGGTTCGCGCGTTCTGCATCCAGCACGACCGCCTGGCGTCGGAGAAAGTCCTCACCCTCTACAATGGCATCGAAACCGAAAGGGCCGCGGCCTCCGCAGACCCCGCAGCGCTGCGCGCCTCGCTGGGCCTGGACGGGGCGTCGCACATTGTCTCAACCGTGGCGCACGTCCGCCGGGTGAAGGGCCTGGACATTTTCATCCAAGCGGCCGCAGCCGTCTGCCGGGAGTTCCCCCGCGCGGTCTTCGTGGTGATCGGCGACAACCACGAGCCAGCGCACTTTAGGGAACTGGACCAACTCACCGACTCCCTGGGACTCGCGGGCAACGTCAAGTTTCTGGGTCCTTCGGAGCAGGTCTTCTCCCTGTTGAAGATGAGCGATGTTTTCTGCTTGCCTTCGCGCAGCGAGGGCTTCTCGAATGCGCTGGTCGAAGCCATGGCCTGCGGCCTGCCCTGTGTGGCCACGCGGGTGGGCGGCAACGCCGAGGCGCTTTCCGACGGCGAGAACGGTTTCCTGGTGGCACCCGAGGATGCGGCGGCGACCGCGGATCGCATCCTGACGTTGTTGCGGCAGCCAGCGCGCGCGCAGCAGATGGGACGCGCAGCTCGCGAGGTCGCCGAAGTGAAGTTCACCCAAGACGCGATGATGAAGAATCTGGTAGGGGTCTATGAACGCCTCCTGGATGCCAAGCAGCGTTAGCCTGCTGCACGCCGCCGAAGTGGCGCTCTGGGTCGCGGCGGGCCTGCTGTTTTATGTGTACGCGGGCTACCCGCTGCTGCTCGCCGTGCTCGCGGCGTTTTTCCGCCGGCGCCGGCCCGAGCCGGATTATTTGCCGACGCTCTCCATCCTGATCGCCGCGCACAATGAGGAGCATGGCATCGCGAGAAAGCTCGACCAGACGCTGGCCCTGGACTACCCGGCGGACAAGATGGAAATCCTGGTGCTCTCGGACGGTTCGACCGATCGCACGGATGAAATTGTCCGGTCCTTTACGGATCCGCGCGTGCGGCTGGTGCACGTCGAGCCGCGCCGCGGGAAGACCAACGCGCAGAACTTTGGCGTGCGGCAGGCGCACGGGGAAGTGCTGGTCTTCTCCGACGCCACCACGGTCTATCACCCGCAGGCCCTGCGCTACCTCGCCTGCAACTATCAGGACCCGTGGGTGGGAGCGGTCAGCGGCCGCTATCAGTATTTCGACCCGGCGGGCAACTCGCCGACCGGCCTGGGCACGGTGGCTTTCTGGAATTATGAGAACCTGATCAAGACCCTGCAGTCGCGCATCCGCACCATCACCGGCTGCTGCGGCTGCATATATTCGGTGCGGCGCTCGGTGTACACCGAACTGGCGCCCGAGATCATCAGCGACCTAGTACAGCCGCTCTGGGTGATTCAGAAAGGCTACCGCGTGGTGTTCGAAGACCGCGCACTGGCCTACGAAGAGACCACGCAGTCCACGGCCGAAGAGTTTTCCATGCGGGTGCGGGTGGTTACGCGGGCCATGCGCGGCCTGCTGAGCGTCCCCGACCTGTTCAAGCCGTGGAAGCACACCTGGGTCACCTTCCAGCTTGTCTCCCACAAGGTGCTGCGCTGGCTGGTGGCCCTCTACTTGGTCATCCTGCTGGCCGCGAGCGCGGCGCTGGCGGGCCAACCGTTCTACCGCGTTCTGTTCCTGCTCCAACTGGCGTTCTATCTGGCTGCGCTGCTCTCGATCGCGCTGCCGCTGCACCTGCGTTGGAAGCTGCTGGGCATCCCGCTCTACTTCTGCACGCTGAATGCGGCGGCGGTGCTCAGCTTGATCGAACTCTTACGAGGAAAAAAATACACCATCTGGCAACCGGTGAGAAAGTAGGTCCACATGAAGATTGAATTCTTGACCCAGGATGACCCGCTGTACGTACTGCCATTTTTTGAAGAGTTTTTCCGGAACTACGCCTCAGGATTCGAGATTCTCCAGGTCTCGTCTTCGCGGGCGATGGGCAAGCGGCCGCGCAGGCAATTGTTCCGCGAGCTTGTCGGCCTTTACGGCCCGCTGGGCATGGTGCGGATCGGAGCGGAGATTGCCGGCTCGCGCCTGCTGGGCCTGCTGCCGCGGGACCGCGACGCGAACGACTTCCATACGCTGGCACAGCTCTGCCGCGCCTACGGCGTACCCTATCGCGCGATCGAGAGCCCCAACGCCAAGGAATTCGTCGCGGAGGCTCGCGAGCGCAAGGCCGAAGTGATCGTCTCCGTGGCCTGTCCCTACATTCTGAAGGAGCAGTTGCTGAATCTTCCGCCACTCGGCTGCGTGAACATCCATCATGCGCCGCTGCCGAGGTACAAGGGCATGATGCCCACTTTCTGGCAGATGTACCACGGAGAGAAAAAGGTCGGCGTCACCGTGCACTACATGGCCGCCAAGGTGGACGAGGGCGCCGCGCTGCTCCAGGACCAGCTCGACATCAAGCCGGGCGAGTCGCTCGACCACCTGATTCGCCGCTCCAAGCGCCATGGCGCTCACTGTATGGCCCGGGTCCTGCGGCAAATTCAGAGCGGCACGCAGCAGACGATTCCGCTCAACCACAGCGAAGGAAGCTATTTCACTTTCCCGACGCAAGAGGAGATCCGGGCATTTCACCAGCGCGGGCTTCGCGCGATCTAGAGCGGGCGAGTAAGCTCCGGGCATCGAATACACGCGGTCGATCGGCGACAAGAGGACGACAGGAAGAATCGAACAGTGACCTCTCCATTGCCAAAGAAGGTTCGCGCGCTGCTGCGATGGCTGTGGATCAGCTTCCTCTACGCGAGCGGCCTTCTCTGGTGGGCGAAACGCCAACTGGCGGCGCAGGGCAGGATCGTCGTGCTGACGTTCCATCGCGTGTTGCCCGATGCCGATTTCAGCCGGACGAATTCCCCCACGGGGATGGCCGTGCGCGAGCGCACGTTCGCCCAGTTGGCCGACCACGTAGCCCGTCACTGCACCGCGGTTCCTCTCGGGGAGGACAGCCTGGAGTGGACCCCGCGCGCAAGAAAGCCGCGCGTCGCCCTCACGTTTGACGATGGCTGGGCCGATAACGCCACCACCGCCTTCCCGATTGCGCGCGACCGCGGCCTTCCCTGGACGATCTTCATCTGTCCAGAATGCATCGGGCGGCAGTTCCCCTACTGGCCGGAGCGGGTGGTCGCGCTCTGGCGGGCTGCCGAACGCCGCGGAGTGACCGGCCGCCTGTTGCAGGCTTTCGCCAACGGTGCAAGCCCGGAGCCTGCCGCCGGCGGTCCGCTGGAAGGGCAGACCGCGGAGTCAGTGATCGAACGGCTGAAGATGCTCTCTGCCGGCGAGTGCGACCTCGCGATCGGTCGGATGAGGGAAGCTTTAGGTGCCCGCAGGGATGCCGGCGCGGAATGGGGCGACTTCACCGACGCCACCATGCAGTGGCGCGAAATCGAGGCCCTTGCCAGCCGCGGCGTGACCTTTGGCTCACACACCCTCTCGCACCCGATCCTGACCCGCGTTCCCTACTCCGAAGCGCAGCACGAGATCGCCGGCTCGAAACTCGCCATCGAACAGAAACTCCGGCGGGAGTGCCGGCTGTTCGCCTACCCCAACGGAGACTGGTCCGCCGAGGTGCGCGACCTCGTCGCTCAGGCGGGATATCAACTGGCCTTCGCCAATCGGCCCGGAGTCTGGACGCGCGCCACCGACCGCTTCGCCATTCCGCGGACGAATCTGTGGGAAGGTAGCCTGGTAGGACCGGGCGGCCGGTTCTCAGCCATCGCCTTCGACTACGCTGTTTTCTGGCAGGCCTTTCGTACCGGCAAGGCTCCGAGCGTCGAGTCCGAAGAGGAGAAGCCGTTGCTGCAGAATCTCCCAGAGGCGAAGGAGTTCTCCACACGACTGAGACAGAAC